>PFKD01000398.1 GCA_002784125.1 Flexibacter sp. CG_4_10_14_3_um_filter_32_15 | reverse complement strand
TAGTTAAAGTGTGTTTAAATACACTGAAAGCAGTATAAAAAGTTTCGTGCGTTTACCCTATACGATTACTTAATTACTCAAAATTCATTATTATTTAGTAAATTTAGAAATAGATTTTATCATTTTCAATATCATTTAATTCTACTGGTAACTATTTGCTAGTAACTGATTACTGAAACCATGCGTAGTTTTGCAGAATTTAAAGCTCTTTTTGATGAAGATTTGCTTCCTCAATTAGAAGAACTAAAAAGAGAACTTTCTTGGCGTAATATTTTTCAATTCGGAATTGTGATAGCTTTAGCTATTATTTTGAGTATTCTTTTTGTGTTGATAGCTATGGAATTAGTTGCAATTTGGGCTGTCGTAATTTTGTCTATTTTTCTGATTGCAGGTGCAATTTGGCAAGTTCGAAATCTAGCAGACCGAAGGGATATTCAGTTGCGCTACAAAAAAACAGTAAATTCTAAATTAATAGAATTTGTAGCTCCAAGAGGTGAGTATGATTCTGAGGGTTTTGTTCCTTATAGCGATTTTTTGGATAGTGAGTTGTTCAAACGTGAACCTGATTATTATGGAGGCGATGATTTGCTAACAACCAATCAAAATGGCGTAGAAGTAAAGTTTTCAGAAGTAAAAGCTGCTTGGGAAGAGCAAAGTGAAGATATAAAAGGCAATGATTCGAGCCAATGGCACGTTATTTTTGATGGAATTTTTATGGTTTCATCTTTGAGTAAGAGTTTTCCAGATATGATTATTATTCCTGATATATCAAAGGGGAGTTTTGGCAGATTAGGTTATGAAACTAAAAAGGCAAATGAGCAGCACGGAGAGTTTGTAGATGTAGAACATCCAGAATTCAATGATTATTTTACAGCTTATGCAAAAGATGCAAAAAAAGCCAAAAGTATGATTAGCGAAGAATTTATGGATAGAGCTGTTGAGGTAGCTCAGACTATCGAAGAGCCTATTTATTTTTCATTCAAAGGAAGAAAAATGTATGTAGCTATTCATTATGAGAAACCAATGTTTGAGTTTAATACGTATCTTGCGAACATTACCAACCCTGAAAAGCCTTACGAAATATTCAAAGAAATGGACTTTTTAGTAAGTATTGGTTCTTCGCTCAATAGTATGCAAAGAAGAGAAGTATCATCCATGGATAGTTTTGGAGGAATGGATATGGGAGGAATGGGCAGTTTGGGTTCTATGTCTTCAAAAGATATAAATCTGACTGATGAGGAAATCAGAGCCATGATGGAAGGGGAATAAAAAACAATTTCAATAAAAAATTTAATTACTATTTAGCTTATTTTAGGTTATGACTTTTTTTCAACGTATCAATAATTTTTACTTTTGGTTTTTTGTAGTCTTTATTTTATGGATGTTTTTTTTGGATGGAAATGATGTTTTGAATCAAATCCGTATGCGCCAAACATTAGAAGATTTAAAAGCCGAAAAAGAATATTATAGTAAGCAAATAGACCTTTTAGAAACGAAAAAGGCACAAATAAATGATGCTAAAAGTTTAGAAGAAATTGCACGAGAAAAATACCTCATGACAAAAGAAGGCGAAGATGTGTATGTAGTGGAATGAAGTTAGAATTAATTCAATTTCATTTTTGAGAGGAATTATATTTTTGCTTTGAAATAAATAACAGTAGTTTTTATTTTAAACTATTGACAGACAGCCTTCTGAAAGGACTGTCAAAGTTGAAAGAACGCTATAATTTATTAAAATGAAATACCATTTTTTATCTAGGAAAAGGCAAGCCATTTTCCCTACTCATTCTCTAATTCCTATTTCCCAATATCTAATTTCCCATCTTAAACCCAATAACAAGGACATCGTCTATTTGCTGATGCTCACCTTTCCAACGTATAAAACCACGTTCTAAAAGCTGTTTTTGAGCATCCATTTCTTCTGCATGAATATCCCTCAAAACTTGACGGAATCGTTTTTTCATAAATTTCTCATCATGCTTTCCTCCAAACTGGTCTTGATATCCATCAGAAAAAATATAAAAAGAGGTAGGTTGAGTTACTTGAATTGTATGTTCTTTGAAAGTAGCTATCTTTTTGAGATATTTTCTTGAATACCCTCCAATTCCTCTAATATCACCTTTTACTTGCTCTACATTTCCATTTTGTATATAAATCAATGGATTTTTTGCTCCTCCAAAAGTTACGGTATTATTTTCTTTATCAATCACACAAATTGACATATCCATGCCGTCACGACTTTGCGTTTCACTTTGGCGTAATGTAGTTCGGACAGCTTTATCCAACTCTTCCAAAATAAGTGCAGGACTCATAATTCCCATTACATTAATAATTCTATCCAAGTGCGTTTCGGCAATAATTGACATAAATGCCCCCGGTACTCCGTGTCCTGTACAGTCAATGGCTGCAACGATTGTTTTTCCTTCTTTTTGAGTAAACCAATAAAAATCTCCACTTACAATATCACGAGGTAAGAATAAAACAAAGGCTTCAAACGCATCTTTCAAGATAGAAAGAGGAGGCAGAAGTGCGTGCTGAATTCGTTTTGCATAATTTATACTATCTGTAATGTCTTTGTTTTTGTGTTGTAGTACAATTCTATTTTCGTCTATTTCGTATTTTTGGTCTTCAATTTTTGTGTAGGCTTGTGAGTTATCCAAAGCAATAACAATATAAGTAGCTAAATTTCTAAGAATAGATAAATGTGTTGTATCAAAAGCATTTTCTCTATAACTCTGAGCAGTTACAACCCCTATTTTCCGTTCTCCCAAAGATAATGGTAAATAAACGACAGAAGTAGTAGTTTTGCCAAAACTTGGGCTTGGTTTTTCTTCCATATATTTCAAATATTCTTGTTGAGTATTATGGATAATAATTTCACGTTGTTCATTAAATGATTTAACTGCCAACTCATTTTTATCATTCAAATCTAAGACATGAAAAGGAAGTACATTTCCATTTTCAATGAAACCTGAAACAGTCAAATAATTTGCTTCTTCATCAAAAAGAGCTACACCAAAAGCATCAGCAGGCATTACTTTTTGAATATTCTCATAAACAGATTGAATAATTTCTTTGTGATCCAAACGAGCCGTTATTTGCCTTCCAATATCACTCAGTAAGCGAATATTTGCATAGGCATTTTCAAGTTGGTCACGCTGTACACGTAGCTCTTCGGTAGTTTCTAGTAGTTCTCCTGTTCTTTCTTTTACAGAGTTTTCTAATTTGACATTTTGTTCTCTGATAGATTTTGTTCGGAAATAATAGACTGCCCAAAGCCCACTTGCAATAGCTAAAACACCAATGGTTCTGAACCACCAAGTAGCCCAAAATGGAGGACGCATTCTGATTCTGACAGAAGCTCCATCATTGTTCCAAAGTCCGTCATTATTTGCAGCACGAACTACAAATCTATATTCTCCTTTTGGTAAATTGGTATAAGATGCAAAACGACGGTCATTTACTTCATTCCAGTTTTCTTCAAAACCTTCCAAACGATACGAATATCTATTATTTTCTGGATGCAAAAAATTCAGGGCCGTAAACTCAAAGGTAATTACTTGATCTTCATAATCTAAAACAATCTCTTCGACTACTGAAATATGATGCTCAAGAGGTGATTTTTTATTATTCTCATCTCTAACAGGAACAGATTTATTAAAAATTTTGAAATCGGTCAAGACAACAGGAGGAAGATAAGTATTTGATTTGACAGTATCTGGATGAAACATTGTCAGTCCTCCAATTCCACCAAAAAACATCATTCCATCACTTTTTCTCAAATGTGAAGCACCTGAATTAAATTCATTGCTTTGTATTCCGTCTTCGATATTAAACTCCCAAACGATACTATCTCCAATATCAAATTTTAAGATTCCATTGTTCGTACTGAGCCATAGATTTTCTTTTTTATCTCCCAAAATACCATGAATAACTCGGCTAAGTTTTGGGTCAAACTCTCCAAAATGAATAGCTTTTTTGGTTTTTGGGTCAAAACGGTTTAGTCCATTTGGCGTTCCTAGCCATAGATAACCCGATTCGTCTTCCCAAATTGTTCTGATTGCATTGCTACTAATACTTGTAGGGTCATCGTCTTTATAAGAAAAATTTTCAAAGGAAAGAATATTTCCTTTACTATCTCGCTTGGCAAGACTAAGCCCACCCTCTTCTGTTCCTATCCAAAGATTTCTTTTTCTATCTTCAAAAATAGTTCTGACACTACCTCCGGCTAAAGAAGTTTTATCATTTTTGTTGTGAGTAAAATACCTAAAGCGATATTTTTTTGTTGTATCTTTTTTTGTTTTTAAATAGTTTCCTATTGTATCTTGATACACTTCATTTAATCCCTTTCCTAATGTTCCTATCCAAATTTTGCCATAGCTATCTTTATACATCGTATAGATAATATTTCCACTTGGGACAGCATTCAAGGTATCATTTTCATTAGCTACAAACGTCTGAAAATCTAAAGGAATATGGGTTTGTTTGTCAAGTGTAGCTCTAAAAATTCCATTATTCATTACTGCACCCCATAAAACAGAATCTCCCTCATTTAATAAAGCTGTTACATCTCTGTTGCTAGGATTTTGAAAGGAAGAGAAAAATGTACTATAATTAAAAGCCGAATCTTTTGCCGTATTTAGATAACTCCAACCGTCGGCAGTTCCGACCCAAAGATTATTTTGGTCAGAATTTTCTATACTCCATACCCACGCAGGAGGCAGGCTATTTGGATTTTCAGGGTTATGACGAAAAGTTTTAAACTGTTTTGTACGAGTATTCGCCTTAAAAACTCCATTTTTATTTGTTCCTATCCATAAAAGTCCTGATTTACTCTTTACGATAGCTCTAAATGTTCCATAATTCTCAAATGTATTTCCTATATTTTGTCTTTTGTAGGTATGATTATTTTGATTGAATTTACCAAGTTCTACCGTCGAAATAATCCATAAATTTCCATCATCATCTTGTTCTATCCCTTCAATTCCTAATGGAGAAGCTTTATATGAAGACATGTTATCTCCCAATCGGTTATAACGACCTATTCCATCTTTTGTACCTATCCAAAGAGCCTTAAAACGGTCTTCAAAAAAGCAGGTAACATGTCCATCTGGCAGCGAAGAAAAAGTAGAATCCTCTAAAAAAACTTTAAAATTATTTGTTTTGGGTTGATAACGAGCTGCACCATTTTCTGTCCCTATCCAAACATTTCCTTTTTTGTCAGTATGAAGTGCTGTAATTTCATTATGTGGAATAGAATTAGGTTTTCCGTCAGCATAAAACCTTTCGAATGTTTTTGTTTTTCTATCAAATTTATTGAGACCGTTTTTAGTTCCGACCCAAATAATTCCTGTTGTATCTTCTGTGATTGCGTTTACGTCGTCATGAGAAAGACTTTTTTTATTTTTTGCTTGGTAAGCATAATTAGTAAAATTATCAAAATCAAGGTTATACTGTGAGAGTCCAGCTTCTGTTCCTACCCAAACGGTTCCATCTTTGGATTGAAAAAGCGTTTGTATATTGTTATCAGGAAGAGATGTAGAATCTCCTCGTTGTAATTTGAATACTTTGAATTTGTAAGCATCGTATCTATTTAGTCCGTCTTGTGTTCCAAACCACATAAACCCTTTTTGGTCTTGTAGAATAGAAAATACCGTCGACTGGGACAATCCTTGTTCGATGCTGAGATGTTCGGCTTCTAAAGGCGTATCTCCAAAATCGGTAAATTGTGCAAAAGAAAAATTAAAATAAGCAGAAAAGCTATATATAACTAGAATACAGAAAAGTGTACAAACGTACCTCGTGTATTTCATTAGGGCAACTGTTTTAATAGAATTACTTGATAGAATCAATTAAGGTTATTTATTATTATGGAAAAATACGCAAAAATTGAGGCAAAATGAAATAAAATATTTTCAGATGTAACTACTTTCGGTAAAAATGTTTTTTTATTAGGTAGAACAGGGGTTTTAGAATTTATAAAATATCTTTTTCGAAATAAAAAAGGCTATACATTTCTAAATAATAGAAACGTATAGCCTTTCATTTTATATAAAATCAATTACTGATTATGAAGAATTACTCACGAATAATCTTACGAGTAACTACTTTAGTATCAGACGCAATAGTAAGCATATAGTTGCCATTTGCGACATTAGAAAGGTCAAGCGTTGCATTTTCGCTTGCTTTTACTTTTACTACTTGAATAGTACGACCGATTGCATCAGTAAGTGTAAGTGTAATATCTCCTTTGAAGGCATCTCCAAAAGATAAGTTTACTTTACTTGCAGTTGGATTAGGGAAAAGCATAAAGCCAAGAGCTTCTACATCTTCTTCTCCTACTACTACTGGTGGCTCTGGTGGTTTGATATACTGAGTACCTGAAGATACTACTTGACAACCTGTTTCATAAGTAATAGTTGCAACATAAAGACCCGATTCAGTTGGGGCAAATGCTTGTGTAGTAGCAGAGAAAGGTGCGTCGTCTTTTGTCCAAGTAACACTTGTAATTGCTACATTTCCAACATAAACGACTTTAATACTATCTCCATATACTCTAGCAGTTGCAGCAGGAGCAGCATTACGGATTATAGTAACTGGATCAGATGTTCTTGAACAATTTCCATTTAATACTACACGTACTCTATATTCAGCACCTACATTTACTTGAAGTGAAGGCGTAGAAGTAGTACGAATTCTACGTCCATTTCTCAACCACTCATAACTAGCACCACTTACAGAGTTTACGGTAAGCTCTACACCGTCTGTACCTTCACAGAAATCAGGAGCAGAAGATTGTAAATCTAATTGAGGAACATTAATTACGGTTACAGTTACAGGAGTAGAAGTAAGTACACAGCCCAAAATACTTGTTACTGTTACTGTATAATTACCTGATTGAGTAACCTCTAAAGAACTACCTGTTCCAACAACCGTGTTATCACGTTGCCATTCATAAGTAGCACCTTCTGTTTCTACTGCATTCAAGAATCCTGCTTCACAGAACTGACGAGTAGCAAGCCCTGCAATCTCAGCAGGAGAAATTCTGTTTACACGAACACGAATAGTACCAGAACGAGCTACACAACCGTCTTTATTGACAAGAACTGAATATACTCCACTACGATTAACCGTGTACATTGGAGTAGAAGTAGTAGCTAATGAAATATTAGAAGAGTACCAAGTATAAGTAGCTCCTTCAACAGCCTCAGCCATAATAGTAAGGCTATCTGTACAAGATTCTTGTAAAGCAGCACCTAACATAGTAGCCGTTGGCAATGGTCTTGTAATTACACGTACAGCTACACGAGGAGTACTTTCATAACGACTACCAATAGCAGAAATATAGAATGTTGTAGAATCTGCAAAAGTAGGTGTAGTAATTATACTTGTTGAATCTCCACTCACTACGACTGTTCCACCTGTTGCAGCAGAATATACATTATACAATCCAGTACTTCCTTTTACAGTAAGTTGTGCGCCAGTTCCTACACAAGCATTTTGGAAACTTTCTATTATAGGTACAGAAGGATATGTAAAATCAGAAACTATATTTGAGTTTGCTGTTACTCCACTTCTTACGGCTTGTACATAATAAGAATATCTTGTATTTGGCATCAACAAAGAATCTACAAATGTAGAAGCACTAACTGCCACATCTCGTACTCTAACAAAGTTAGCAGATGTTCCTCCTTTACGGAATACAGTATATCCTTCAGCATTATTTCCTCCTGTCCAGTTTAAAGTCATTGTAGTTGCACTTCTATCCGTAATTCGTAAAGTAGGTGCTGTTACAGTAGGAGTAGTTCCCCCACCACCCCCACCACCTGGTGGTGCTACAGAGATAAATACACCATCAGATGTAGTACAGCCTGTTCCTGTATCCGTTACTGTAAGTGTATATGTAGTACTAGCTGTTACACTACTAGCTACTGGAGCAAGAATAGTAGGATCACTTAAATTCGCTGCAGGAGTCCAAGCATACGTATAAGTACCAGAACCTCCTGTTGCTGCTACACCAGCTAATGTAACATTCGAACCAGATACTACATTAAATTGATCTGGTCCTGCACTGATTGTAAGAGCAGCACACGGATCTACTACTGTAAAACGCCAGTCTGTTGTAGTAGTGATACCTGCTATATCAAGATTATTACACGACTTGAATGCCCCTGTAGGAAAACGAACTGCTACCACAGATGCACTAGGAAAATCATTAGCAGGGTCAATAGTTACCTGTCCAACAGTAGAATAATCTACTCGTGCGTTTCCTACAGCAATCGTTTCTAATACTGCATTAGTAGTAGCATTCACGATTTCTATGTTACCAGTACCTGCACTAACAGAGTAAGGGAAGTTCAATACTAAATCTGAGTTTTGAGCTACGTTAGTTGCTCCATTTGTAGGAGTGAAAGTAGCTGTAAGAGGTAGTTCTATTCCTGTGTTTGAAGTTATTTTTACATCATCTACTATCCAATACCAAGAAAAGTCTCCTGTCCATCTAAACCTAACTTTTGCAGCAGCATTTGCACCACTAGCAGTAGTAATATCTATGTTTTGTATATCTGGTATCGTTGAAGTGCCTTGTTCTGTTGTACCTGAATATACAGAAACCCAAGCTGTACCGTTAAATATTTCTACGTTATAACCACCACCAAATCCATCATTAAAGTAGTGTTTAAAAGAAAGGTTATACGTTCTTCCTGTTGCACTAGCATCAAACGCAGGAGTTTCTAAAGCTACATCTTCATCACCACCACCAGTACTATAATTATCACTATCAAAAATAGCAAAAGGGGCAGTAAAGCCTGTTGCACCACGATTACCTGGGTTATTAAATCTCCAAGTATCTGTTGTCGCACCACCTATGGTATTATTTACCCAACCAGTAGGAGGAGTAGAACCAGTAGCAGTAGCAAAATTCTCATCTAAAAGAGTAACGACATTAGCAGGCTGACCTACAGGAGCAGTAGTAGTAAATGACCAAGCTGTTGTAGTTGTAATTCCAGTAAAACCAACACCACCAATAGCAGTAGCAGGAACATTAACATAATACTCTGTATTACACTCCAAAACATTGGTAGGATCAATCACTACGTTGTTTCCAGAAATAGTTACACGAGCAGAAGGCAGCGTAAAAGTTTCTACTAGCACATCTCCTGTAGTTTTTCTTAACTCAATATTTCCAGTTCCTATAGTAGGAGGAGTAGCAGGATAAGCAAAACCTATTGAAAGATTACTATTCAATGCCACACCTGTTGCATCATCAGCAGGAGATAATATTTGCACAGAAAAAGTAGGACTCCAACGATAGATTTGTCCTGTAGCTGGTTTTGTAGAAATATTTGTTGTTTCTACTGTAGAACTTACAGTAGGAGTAGTGCCAGATCCAGAAAGTGAAAAATATTGTCCCACTCCTGTTGTAGATTTAGTCAAGCCAATAGATGCATTAGGAGTGCCTGTAACAGCTCCAGCTTCTGAACGATAAATATATTCAATGACACCATTAGCTTCATATAGTTTTACTTGGAATGATATACTTGCAGTAGTATTGCCAAAAGAGTATTTCCATCCCCAATTAAGATATTCAATGGTAAATACACGACTTCCTACTGCTCCTGTTGTAGAATAAGATGCCTTGCTGTCAGTCATTCTACCATCTAGATCATCCCAAAGTGGGGCTAATAATGGACGTATTGTGTTACCAAATCCATTTAAATCATTGGTAGCATTACTACCAGTTGCAGCAGTATTGAAGGTTACCCAACCATTTGAAGATGCTTTCAATTGTGTATAAGCTGTTCCATCATAAACAAAAGTAAATCCAATAGGAACAAGAACATTTGGAATAACGTCATCACCTTCTAAAGCATCAAAATCAGTACTTCCTACCAAAGGCGTAAAAGTACCACCTACAGCCGTAAAGTTGTATTGAGGCTGCGCCCAAACACTAAGCGAAATACCTAGCCATAGCGCAATAAATAAAATAGCAGACCACCCTACCTTTAGGGCATTCTGTATCCGAGTTTTCGGATTTTGTAAAGTTAAATACATATTCATTGTTAAAGATTAAGAATAAGTTAAAAAATTAAATTGAAAGTTGTTATTATTAAATTAGTAGAGTTTTAATTTTTATAGTGTGTCAAAACTCTTGTGTAATAGTAAGCATTTTTGAATTAATTGTTAAGTTCTAGATTTTTTTTCTAAATTCCAATACTTTTTTAAAATAATTTCAAATAAAAATATCTAAAAAATCTATTTTTTCAAATTATAATTCGTACAAAAACGTTTTTTACAGAATAAATCGCTACTCTTTAAAAGAATAGTACTATTAATCAACTTAACTATTCCTCACATAGAAATAAATTGTATAACCTTCAAAAAAAATGTATATTTAGAATCACAAATCCATTTACTGTACCCTACTATTTTTAAACACAGAGTTC
>PFKD01000188.1 GCA_002784125.1 Flexibacter sp. CG_4_10_14_3_um_filter_32_15 | reverse complement strand
TGGGTAAATGTAGCATGTTTTAGAGGGTTAGTATATTCTAAAATAGCTAAATCCACAGGATTTTGATTAAAAAATAGTAAAGTCAAACTTAGTCATTTCTATATTTTGAATAATTACTCAAAATTTGCGTACTTGATAGTTTATATTCAAAATTAATCTTCATTTCTACTATGTTAAAGAAAAATTACTTTTTATCCCTTTGTATTTATATAGGGATTTTTGCTTTCTCTAGTGTCTATTTTTCTTCGGAAGTTATAGCACAGGACAATACAAAAACCAAAATCAGTGTTACTGATATTTATTCGAGTGGCAAACTTTATGCAAAAACGCTACAAGGCGTAGATTGGACAAACAATGGTCAGTTTTATACTCGTATGGACGGAAATGCTATCGTTCGTTACGACATCAAAACAAATAAAGCCGTCGAAACTATTTTCGATGGTTCGGCTTCTGACCCAAAAATCAATATTGCAGAATATTCTTTTTCGGATAAAGAAGATAAACTATTGATTCAAACTAATCGTCAAGCTATTTATCGTCGTTCGTATGTAGCTGAATATTATGTGGTCAATGTTAGTGATAAATCTGTAAAAAAACTTACTCAAAAAGGTCGTTCTGCTTATGCGACTTTCTCTCCAGATGGCTCAAAAGTGGTTTTTTTTAGAGATAATAATCTTTTTTATGTTACACTTTCAGATATGTCTGAAGTTCAGATTACAGATAATGGACTTTTCAATAAAATCATAAATGGCGCAGGAGATTGGGTGTATGAAGAAGAATTTAGTCTTACCAAAGCATTTGATTGGTCGTCTGATGGAAAAAATTTGGCTTTTATTCAGTTTGATGAGAGTAAAGTTTTGGAATATAATATGCAATATTGGGCTGATAAATCTCAATTATATCCTATTGATTACAAATTCAAATATCCAAAAGCAGGGGCTGATAATTCTACTATGAAAGTTTTTGTTTATAACTTGGAATCTAAAGACAAAAAAGAAATTGATTTAGGAGAAGAAAAAGACATTTACATTCCTCGTTTGCAATGGACAAATGACCCAGAAATTTTAGCAATTCGTAGAATGAACCGTCTTCAAAACAAACTTGACCTTATCCATGCTGACATCAAAAAAGACGAAACAAAAATAGTTTATACAGATGAAGATACAGATGGTTATGTTGATTTTGACTATACTCAAGATTTGATTTATTTGAAAGATGGAAAGCATTTTATTGTTTCTAGTGAGCGTACAGGTTACAAACATTTGTATCTCTACAAAATGGATGGAAAACAAGTTCGTCAGATTACAAACGGAGATTGGGAAGTAATTGAGCTTTTGGGAGTACAAGAAAAAGATGTGAAAGTACCAATGTTGTATTATATTTCTACACAAGATTCTCCTTTAGAGCGTCATTTGTATATGGTGGATTTGCAAGGCAAAAAAACTCGTAAAATGACAGACAGACACGGAACAAACTCTGTGGATATGAGTAAAGATTTTGCTTTTTATATCTTGACACATGAAAGTACAGAAATGCCAGTAAATTATCGTTTGTATCAAACAAAAGGAAATTTATTGTTGAGTAAAATTCAAGATAACGACGGACTTATCAAAACATTCAAAAAAAATGATTTACCTCAAAAAGAGCTTTCTTCTTTCAAAAATAGAAATGGCGAAACTCTAAATTATCAAATCTTCAAACCAGTTGATTTTGATGAGAGCAAAAAATATCCTGTTTTGATGCACGTTTATGGAGGACCTGGTTCACAGCTTGTAACTGATTCTTGGACAGGTGGAAGAAACGACCTTTGGCACGGAATGCTTACTCAAAAAGGCTACATAGTTGTTACAGTAGATAATCGTGGAACGCAAGGACGTGGCGAAGCATTCAAAAAAGCAACGTATAAAAATCTTGGAAAACTAGAAGTAGAAGACCAAATCGACGGAGCAAAATTTCTTGCAGGTTTGCCTTACGTAGATAAAGACCGTATCGGAATTTGGGGCTGGAGTTATGGTGGATATATGTCTTCACTTTTGATGATGCTCGGTGCAGATTATTTCAAAGCTGGAATTGCTGTTGCGCCTGTTACTTCGTGGAGATATTATGATACCATTTATACAGAGCGTTTCTTACAACGTCCACAAGATAACCCTAGTGGTTATGATGATTTTTCTCCAATTACACACGCTGCAAAACTAAAAGGAGAGTTTCTTTTGGTTCATGGAACAGGCGATGATAACGTACACGTTCAGAATTCTATTGCGCTTCAAAATGCGCTTGTCAATGCAAACCGTCCTTTCGAAATGTTCTATTATCCAGATAGAAATCACGGAATTTATGGTGGAATGACACGCATTCACTTGTACAATATGATGACAAAATTTGTAGAGGATAATTTGTAAGATTTGACCTTTTCTTATCAGACTAGGAAGGCTAACTTACTTTTAAATCCTATTAGTTAGATTAATGACTAGATTAATTCTAATTGATAGGATTTTTTATATTTCAATATATTTTAGGATATAAAAAAGAAACTTCAAAGCCAGTTTGAAATTCCTTTTTTACTGACTATTTTTTAGCAAAATTTACATAATATCATCTTCAATACTTCCTCTAGTCGGCATTAAATTTCCTCCCAATGTATCGATGTCTAAACGATTATATTTACTACAATCCGTTTCAATAGAAAGCTTTGATTTATCTACTAATTTTTCTTTCGGCATTACATAATCAGTAATGGTAGAATCCATATACAAGGAATCCATAAACATTCCATAAGCAGGCATTGCCATTCTTGAGCCTTGTCCGAAAGCAAAATTCTTAAAGTGAATACTTCTTTCATCAGCTCCTACCCACGTTCCAACAACTAAATTTTTGGTCATTCCCATAAACCAACCATCTGAATAATTTTGTGTCGTTCCTGTCTTTCCTGCAATCTGCACCCCTGCTTTTCTAAATTTATATTTCCAAAGTCCTAGTGCTGTTCCTCCTCGTTCTTCGCCTGCTCCCATGAGCATATAAAGCATCGTATTGGCATCGTCTTTCGGAATAGCTGGGCTAGTTTTGGGTGAAAAATCACGAAGAACACGCCCATTTTTGTCTTCTATACGAGTAATAAAAATAGGTTCTGTCCAGTTTCCTTCATTATTGAATACTCCATAAGCTCCTACCATTTCATAAACTGAAACATCACTTATACCTAAAGCTAATGCAGGGACAGCATCTAAGGGAGCTTCTATGCCCATTCTACGAGCATAATCAATTACTTTTAATGCTCCATTTTTAGCATCTAATTCTCCAATTAAATAGGCTGCAATTGTGTTTACAGAACGAGCCAAACCTTGTCGGAGTGTCATGGTTTGTCCTGTATAACCACCACTATTTTTTGCTGTCCACGTTCCACCAGATTCTAAATTAAATGTTTTTGGAACGTCCGTAACTTGAAAACAAGGATGAAATTTTTTCTCTGAAATAGCTGTTGCATAAACAATAGGTTTGAAGGTCGACCCTGGTTGTCTTCTTCCTTGCTGTACATGGTCAAACTGGAAATGTTTGTGATTAATTCCTCCTACCCACGCTTTTATTTGTCCTGTATGTGGGTCCATTGCCATCATACCAATATGCATAAAGTGTTTGTAATATCTGATAGAATCTAAAGGAGTCATGACTGAATCTTTTTCATATCCTTTGCTATTCCAATCAAAAACTTTCATTTTAATAGGTTCATTCATTTGTTTTGCCATATCTTGAGCTATCAAAGTAGAGTCTCCGTCGTGTTTTATTTTTGTAAGACGATAACGTTCGGTTTGTTTTGTCGCTTTTTCTAAAAACCCTTCAATTTCTTTTCCATACTCATCTGTCCAAGGGTTTTTGCCTTTCCATTGTTGGAAAAAGTTACTTTGCAACTCTTTCATGTGTTCTCTTACTGCTCCTTCTGCATGTTGTTGCATACGAGAATCAATCGTCGTATAAATTTTAAGACCGTCAGCAAACAAATCATAACCGTTCTCCTTACACCATCTCATTACTTCATTTCTTACAATGGTTCTGAAATAAGGTGCTGCTCCATTGTGGTGTGCATCTACCTCGCTATAATTTGCATTAGTTACCATTGGTTCTTCTCTCAAAACGGCTCGCTCCTCAGCAGTAATATAATTGTATTTTTCCATCTGTTTAAAGACTACATTTCTACGAAACTTTGATTTATCAGGATTTCCAATAGCATTATAAGCACTAGGAGCTTTGAGCATTCCGACAAGTGTAGCAGCTTCTGGAAGTGTCAAATCAATTGGCTCTTTATCAAAATACGTTTTTGCAGCTACTTTTATTCCAAAGGCATTTCTACCAAAATCAACGGTATTGAGATACCAATATAAAATTTCATCTTTTGTATAAGAGCGTTCTAATCTTACAGAAAGCATCCATTCCTTAAATTTGATGATTCCCATGCGTAAAATTTTACTATTATCAAGCGTTGTCCAACTTCCGTTATATTGTTCTGCACGGGTGTTGAATAAATTTTTGGCAAGCTGTTGAGAAATTGTACTTCCTCCACCGTCAAGCTCAAAAGTAATTATTCCTTTAAAAACACGCATCAAACTAATTAAATCTATTCCAGAATGTTCTCTAAAACGAATATCTTCAGTCGCAACTAAAGCATTAACAACATTAGGAGAAATTTGATCAAGAGGAACAGGCGTTCTGTTTTCTCTATAATACTTTCCCATCAATGTTCCGTCTGCTGAATAGATTTCAGAAGCGACATTACTATTTGGGTTTTCAAGTTCTTTAAGGTCAGGCATTCTACCAAAATAACCTCCAAAATCTTCTTGAATAGCCAAAACCCACATGGCAATAAAAAATAGTCCTACTCCGAAGACTGCCCAAGTGATTTTTATGGCTTTTATAAATAGGGATTTTTTTAGCATAGCTTTTTAGTATAAAACACATTTTTAGATAAATGTGTGAGGATAATTTCTTTTTTTATATTTTTTGTAGCCGTTTTAAATTACTAGCTACATTGACAAACAAAATTGCAAAAAAATAAGGACTTTTTCAATTCTGAAAAGCCCTTAGTCTGTATTTTTATATGTTTTGTCTTGATTTTTTTAATTTTCACCAACTCTATTATCCTTTCTGCATATCACGAATAATCTTTAAATGATGCTCAGTATGAATTCCAATAAAACGAATAGCTTCTTTTTTATTCATATCTCCAAAAATAGGATGTGGAAAATAATTGTTTTTATCTAAATCTTCTATTTTAGAAACCTGCATTTTAGTTTTTTCTAAAAACTCTTTAATTGATTCTTCTGTAATTTGATTTTCATTTTGTACAGCTTTTGGAGCTTTAGCTTTTCCTCTAGGAATATACTTTGTTGTCATTACTATAAACTTAGGAAAACTAAATTTACTTTTAAACTCACTTGGATTAGAGTCTTCTAGTTGCTTGGCGACAGCACGAATAACACGCAGCGCATGGTCAATTTGCCAACCTACATTTGAGTGTGTAATCTTTGAATTGGTTTTTTCTAGTTGTGGAATATAAGATTCAAGCTCAGAAAACTGTTTTTCAAATAACATAGAGAAACAAATTTAGATTTTAGAAGTAAAATTAGAAATGCAAAACGTAAATTCTAAAAGTAGAAATTCATTTCATTCTAACTTCTAAAATCTACCTTCTAAATTCGTTTACGTTTTTCTTTTCTTTTTCTTGGCAGCAGGAAACAGAATATTATTCAAAATAAGCCTATATCCAGGGGATTGTGGGTGTAGATTTAGGTCTGTTGGAGCTTCTCCCACGTAATGTTGATAATCTTCTGGGTCGTGTCCTCCATAAAAAGTCCAAGTTCCTTTTCCCATTGTTCCGTGAATATAACGAACTTCGTTTACAGTTTTGAATTCTCCCATAATTACAACATCAGATTTTACTAAATCTTTTCTAAAGGCTGTTGTTTGTCCCATAAAGCCTTTTATTTTAGTAACATGGTTTTGAGTAAGCATAGTCGGAATCGGATCCCATTTTGCAGAAAACTGAAAAAGCTCAAAATAATCGTTCTTTTCTGTAATTCCTGTACGCTGACGATAGCTATTATCAATATTCGAATACTCATATTCAAAAGGATTCAAGACTAATTTGAAATCTTTAAAAGCAAATGTATTCTCAAATTTTAGTTTTTTGTTGGCTGCTCGGTCGGCTGGGTCGCCATCATAAACTCTATCACAAATATCAATTCCTTCGGCTGCAAGTGCAATATCATACGTATCTGTTGCCGAACACATCGCAAACATAAATCCACCACCCAAACAATAGCCTTGAATTTTCTTTACAACGGCTAGTTTTAGCTCTGAAACCTTTGCAAAACCATATTTTTGGGCTACTTCTTCATATTCTCTTTGCTGGTCTTGATACCATTTTTGTCCTGAATAACTTGCATAAAACTTTCCATATTGTCCTGTAAAATCTTCGTGGTGCAAGTGTAACCAATCATATTCTGGCAATTTATCTTGCATAATTTCATCGTCAAAAACAACATCATACGGAATTTCGGCATACGTCAAGACAAGCGTAACGGCATCATCCCAAGGCTGTTTTGATTTGGGAGAATAAACGGCAATTTTTGGCGCAACTTCTAGTTTTACAATGTCCATATTGACATCAGCTTTTGCAATCTGACTACGAACTTGTGTCGCTTGTGCTTCCGAAATAATTTCAAAACTCACACCACGAAGTCGCATTTCTTCCTCAAAAACTCGTGAATAATCAAACATAAAACTACCACCACGATAATTTAGAAGCCATTCGACAGTCATGTCTTGTTTCAAAACGGCAAAGGCAATTCCGTAGGCTTTGAGATGATTTTTTTGCGTTTCATCCATCGCAATCATAATTTGATTGGCTTTTGCAAAATTCGAAACACAAAGAAAAAGGAAAAGGAATAGAGATAGAATAAGATTTTTTTTCATAATTGGTTTTTTATATATGGTTTTAACCTCGTTGATGGCAAAGTCTCAACGATGGTTGTATTACTTTTTGGTGCAAAAATTATACTGATTTTAAAGTTCTTTTTCAACTGGTCTTTTCAACCTTCAACGAAGCTACGCCGTCGTTGAGGATTAAAAACGTATTTATTTTATTCAAAAATACATTTTATAGAAATAAATATACCTATTTTTTTATATCTTAACGTTTTAAAAACCACTTTCTTAAATCTAAGAAATTAAATAAACCTATAAGGTTTTTAAAAACCTTATAGGTTTGAAAGCTCCACCAACCCCTCAATCGGACTTTTAACAACTCTTACTAAATTTCCCTTTCGTCTTGTAACTCGTTCGTTCAAAATTTCCTCAAAAAAGAAAGCTACCGAACCGACAGCATAAAAATTAAGGTTCAAATCTTTAAATTCTTTTTCTATTCTATCCAAAAATTCATCAAAAGCAGTCGTAACTAAATTTCTGACAAAAGAATCATCTCTATATTTGTAGAGAAAAGGAACAAAAGATGCAAAAAATTCATTTGGTTTTGGTTCTTGATAGGCTTTTTTCAAGACGATTTCTCTTGTTAGTTTGTATTCTTTGTAAAATAAATCGTGAATTTCATTAGGAAGTAATCCATAGAGAAAATCAGTTACTAATTTTTTTCCTAAAAAACCTCCACTTCCTTCATCACCCAACCAAAAACCTAAATTTGTGAGTTCTTGCGTTATTTTTTTTCCATTATAAAGACATGCATTTGAGCCTGTTCCCAAAATGAGAACAATCCCTTTTTTGTTTTCTGAATCATTATAAACAGAACGAGCAGCACCCAAAAGGTCGTGAGCAACTTCCATTTTTTCGGCTTGTGGAAAAAGCGTTTTTAGAGCCGCATAAACAATTTGTCTGTTTTCATCTGTCGAACAACCAGCACCATAAAACTGAATTTCGGTTACTTTATAGAGATGTTCTTCCAAATAATATGCTATATCTTGAGCAGAATCTTGATGAGATTCATTTTGATTTTCAAGGTAGGATTTATTGATAAAATCTTTCCCTTCATCTATCATTTGCTTAGTAGTAAGGAAATAGGGATTCCAGCCACCACTTTTCCAAGTTAAGACTTTTCCATTTTCGGTTTTCAACGCCCAATCTGTTTTTGTTGAGCCACTATCTGCGTAAAGAATCATTTTTTTGGGTTTTGAGTTGCTATTTTTTGTAAGTTTATAGTTTCAAATTTAGATAAAAATAATAGATTAGAAGAGAGTTGAAAGAGAGTTGAAAGAGAGTTTAGGAGTTTAAAAGGTTATACCAACTTAATTAAAATATATAAGTAATCGTACAAAATTAATGCATCTTATTTTTTAATGTAATAATTTGATAATTAATATTTTATATAATTATCAATTATCCATTTACTTATAAAGCTGAAATCATAACAATAGGCGACGGACTCGTTTGTATAGATGGACACCTTACAGAATACGAACAAAATAACACGCCAGATTATTTGGGCTATCATTTGACTGAAAATTTTGAAGAGTTTTATAAAAATCAACATCAAAAATTATCTATTTCTAATTTTGAAGATTTATCTATTTCTACGGACGGAATATTTACTTTCAAGAATTTAGAAAATCAAAATCATCAGAAAAGGGGTGTATAACAAATTATCGTTTTTTGTAGGGAAAAGGCTTGCCTTTTCCCTACGTAGTATAAATTGACTAAGCAACATCCGAAGAGCAGCGTAGCTAATTTGTTATGCACCCATCACGTAGTTATAGATGATTTGATAATAATTTCGAATTAGAAAATAAATGGAATTTGCTAATTTTTTTGGTAAATTTGAATAAAAATATAAAAGTCCGTATTAGTATAAAAAATTATGCGTCAAGATTACATAGACCCAAATATAAAACCTGAAACAACAACAGAAGCAGACATCGAACGTGCTTTGCGTCCCTTGTCGTTTGAAGATTTTACAGGACAAGAAAAAATATTAGAAAATTTACAAGTTTTTGTAAAAGCTGCCACCAATAGAGGCGAACCGTTAGACCACGTACTTTTACACGGCCCTCCCGGTTTGGGAAAAACTACGCTTTCGCATATTATTTCGAACGAACTCAATGCCAATATAAAAACTACTTCGGGACCCGTTTTGGACAAACCAAGTGATTTAGCAGGGCTTTTGACTAATTTAAAAGCTGGAGATGTGCTTTTTATTGATGAAATTCATCGTCTTAATCCTGTTGTTGAGGAATATTTGTATTCGGCTATGGAAGATTATCGCATCGATATTATGTTGGATACAGGGCCCAATGCTCGTTCGGTTCAGATAAAATTAAAGCCTTTTACGCTCATTGGTGCGACTACTCGCTCGGGGCTTCTGACTTCGCCATTGCGTGCTAGGTTTGGAATTAATTTGCGTTTAGAATATTATGATGCAGAACTTTTGACAACCATTATTCAGCGTTCGGCAGCTATTTTGGCTACTCCGATTGAAAAAGAAGCAGCTTTTGAGATTGCAAGACGAAGCCGAGGAACACCTCGTATTTCAAATAATTTACTAAGAAGAACACGAGATTTTGCACAAGTAAAAGGCGACGGAACGATTGATTTCAAAATTGCTCAAATTTCTCTAAAAGCCTTAGAAGTAGATGAAAATGGATTGGATGAAATGGACAACCGTATTCTTTTGACCATTATTGAAAAGTTTGGTGGTGGGCCTGTTGGTCTGACAACCATTGCAACAGCCTGTGCCGAAGAAGCCGAAACGATAGAGGAAGTTTATGAGCCATTTTTGATAAAAGAAGGCTTTTTGAAACGTACACCACGAGGGAGAGAAGTAACTGCTTTGGCGTATCGTCATTTTGATTTGTTGCCACCTCACGAACAGGCTAGATTATTTTAAACTGATTTTAATCTTATAATTATGTCCACAAAAGAAAAATACTTAAATCCGTTTACAGATTTTGGTTTTAAAAAATTATTTGGTTCAGAAGTAAATGTAGATATATTGATAAATTTTCTGAATGCTATTTTACCAAAAGAAACACAAATTTCTCATCTTACTTACTTAAAAACAGAGCATATTGGACATTCAGAAATGGATAGAAAGGTAGTTTATGATGTCTATTGTGAAAATACAAAGGGAGAAAAATTTATTGTAGAATTACAAAAGGCGAGACAGAAATTTTTTAAGGAACGTACTATTTTTTATTCTACTTTTCCAATACAAGAACAAGCTATTCAAGGAGATTGGAATTTTGATTTAAAAGCTGTTTATACTATTTCAATTTTGGATTTTTTGATTGATGATAATTCGTATAAATCAAAACAGAGGAAAATTAAACAAAAGGAATCTGTCAAAAAAACGGCTAAATTAATGGATATCGAAACGAATGAAATTTTTTATGATAAACTGACGTATGTTCAAATAAACATTCCACTTTTTGTAAAAGAAAAAAGCGAGTTAGAAACCTTAGAAGATAAATGGTTTTATATCAACATGAGTGACATTTTTAAGTATTTGATTTTCAGTTGCAGCGCAACGTAACCTTTGTAGAACCTC
>PFKD01000280.1 GCA_002784125.1 Flexibacter sp. CG_4_10_14_3_um_filter_32_15 | reverse complement strand
TTCAATTTGCAAAGTTAAAAACTAGCTTGATTTGCTTTAAACGAGTACATTTTTTTTTCGTGCGTTTACCCTAGTTCTAAGTTGGCTTGTTGATAAATAATTTGAAAAGTTTTTAGATTAGCAAATACTTTGGTCTTGTGCTTTTTTATGCAAGAAATTTTACTTGAATGATGTTTGATTGCCCTATTTTTTTTTATATATTTCTCAATTAAATTTATCTAAAAGAAAAAAGAATTAGTGTAGTACTAAAATGAAAATTAAGGAAGTAGAACAAAACACAAAAATATGGTTCGAACAATGGATTTTGAAACTCAATCTCTGTCCATTTGCTCATCATGTTCACGCAAAAAAACAGATTCGTTTTGAGATAGAAACAACGAAAAACATTCACAAAGCAACAGAAAAAGTAATTGCAGAACTCAACTTTTTAGAAAACAGTAAAAAAGAAGACCTAGATTATATAGATACAACTTTACTTGTCTTTCCAAATCTTTTTAATAAATCAAACTTACAAGGTTTTAAAGATTTTACAAAGTTTTATCTTGAACTGACTATGTATTTGGAAAAAAACAATTTAGATGTGGTTTTTCAGTTGGTTATGTTCCACCCAAATTTAGTTTATGGAGGAGAAAGTGAGAATGCGCCTGCACTTTTTACAAACCGTTCGCCTTATCCTACTTTGCATATTTTGAGAGAAGAAAGTGTTACAAAAGCAGGACTAAACCACCCAGACGTAATTTCTATTCCTGATAAAAATATAGAAAAACTAGAAACCCTTTATGAAAACCACCCAAAGGCTTTTAATTGGTTGAAGAGTTTTAAGAAATGATATTTCATAGCACAAAATTTTGGTTTTGTGCTTTTTTTATTTTTTTTGCCCCTTCTTTTCTCTCAAATACTCTTCTTTATCCTCCAACTGAAAGACAGGAAACTTACCTATTGTCAAAGAAATTTCTAAGATTTTTTCTAAACTAAAATCATTGCCTTCTCCATTTAAGAGTTGAGAAGCCTGTTTTTTACTGATTTCTAAATCTACTGCTAATTGAGTTTTATTGAAGTTCTTTTCCTTCATATAAACTAAAATAGCATCGTAGAGCATACCATTTATTTCATCAATCCAATAATCAGGTTGATTTAAAGTTTGTATTGGAACACCTGTTTTATTTTTCATTTTGTTTTTCGTTTTGATAGTTTTTCAAACATTATTTGCCAGTAAGAACAAATACAAAAACCACGGCTACAAGCCGAATACATATAAATCACTCGTTAAAAACGAGCGATAGCCATAAAACAACCGAGCAAGGGCAGGAAGGTATATCATACACTTAGTTTTGAAGGTCGTCCTAACGGATGACCTTCTTTTTTTATACAGGTGATAATCAAACCCTCCTAAACCTCTTCTCATAAGTTTCAATAACCTTCCAATAAACGACAGGAATTTCTTGTATCAAATCGGCTGCAAGAAGTGAAATATTTACTTTTTAATTTTCTTTTTAAGTTCTTGTATCATTTGCATTTGGCTTGGTGTAAGTTCATCATCGTTGTCGTCTTGTAAATCATCATCGTTTTCGTAAGATTGAGGAGTGGATAATATTTTATCAAATACTTCTTTACCTATAAGAGCTTCTCCCATTTCTAAAAAATCTGTTCCGTATTCTTTTTTCGGCTTTGTTTTCATTTTTGATTATTGTTTAAATAGTGAATTAAACGGTTATATGCTATATCTACGTTTTTTGAAGGTACTTTGTTAGTTTTCTTTTTGAAAATATGGAGCATTAACCAATTTTCTGCATCCAAACGATGAATAAATATACGGTATTCATTAATTCGTATTCTTCCAAAATCTGGGTCTGAATCATAACGAATGTATCTTGGTTTTGTAATTTTAGTTTTTAAAGAGAGATATTTTATTTTAGCTATAATGATTGCTATATCCAAAATAGGTAGTTCTGCTAGTTCTTCTCTAAAAACTTGTTTATCATCTTTTTCAAAAGCTATAAACTTACGCCTTCGGTTCTTTCTAAATTCAGCTTTACTCATATTTTAAATATTTTTATGAAAATATATTAATTTCATTTTAGACAAAAATCCCTAAACCCTCCTAAACCGTTTCTCATAAGTTTCAATAACCTTCCAATAAACAACAGGAATTTCTTGTATCAAATCGGCTGCAATGGCAAAAAGAGAAGCGTCTTTTGAAAGTGTAACGCTGTATTGTCCTGCGTTTTCTTTCCAATTTTCGGCTGTCAGTATTTCGTTTGCTCCGAAGAAATCGCCTTTTTGTAGGGTTTCTACTCGTGTTCCGTTTCGTTTTATGTTTACTGTTCCTTCTTCTATGATGTAGAGAATGTACTTTTGAGATAATTCTACTTCTTGCCCTTTTGTTTGGGTCATCGCTTTTGCTATGCGTGTAAGGATAGGAAAAGAAACCACCTCGCCAAAAAGCCACGTATTTTCCAAAAACAAAATATTTTTTTCTACTCGTTTGAGTTCGCTATACAAATCATTGCGTTCTACAAAATCGTGATACGACTGCAACGGAATTTGAATGACAGTAATATTACTCGCTGCTCGGTAGGTTTCAATGGCTTTTTGTCCTAAATAACCCGAATAAAATCCTATCAAAGAACCTGCTGGTAAAACGTGTTGATTGCCTCTCTGCGAATCTATAAACTCCACCGACCCTGTGATAAGCAAATAAACATACTCACTATTTTGTCCTTTTTTGAATAAAATTGTTCCTGCATTGAAATGCCTAACCGAATGATTGAGCAAATAATTTACTTCGTGTTGAGGTGCAGAAGGAAAATAAAACTGCAAATATTTACTCGCAAAATCAAATAAATAATCATGACTAGCAGGAATAAGTGTGTCAATCATTCCGAAGGCTGCCGAAGAACCAATTTCACGCTCTTTGAAAGTGAGTGGTTTGTGGGTGTGTGCCAAAACGATTTTCTTAGAATCATCTTTTCGGTAATCTTCTGCCTGTCCGTGAATCATTCCACCACCAATATCAATTTTTTTGAGGTTCGATGGAATCAAATAATTTTGTGTGATTTTGTCGTACCATTCTTGCCAAACCTGTAAGTTATCAGTTCTTTCAGTCATTTTTTTGAAGACATCAAAAGAAACTACATCGGCTAAATGTCCATACGTTTTGTAGGTATCGTTCCATTTTGCTCTAAAATAAAATAAATTCGTTTCGACAGGATGAGGCGAATACAAGGGCATCACTTCCAATCCGTCGACATCGTTCCATTCATCAAAACTAAGGTCTTGAATATCAAAAAAATTGGCAAAATTATTTTCTTTAATAGACATCAACGCACATAATTTTTTGGTAATGGCAGAACGAACCAAAGGCGTTGCATAATATTTAAAACGTCTATCGGTTCGGATAAGCGTAGTAAGTCCTGCAAAATGGTCGTCGTGAGCGTGGGTATGAAAAATGCCTTCAATTTCATTGACACTAATTCCTAAATAATTTAGACTGGTCAGAATATTAGGGCCTGCATCTATCAAATAAATCTTTCCTTGAAAAATCAGAATACTCGCCATACAAGGACGATTAATGTCCCAACCGTCGCCTTCCCCAGAATGCACAACAGCAAAATATTCTCTATTCAAATAATGATAACCAAGCTGATACGGAGCTTCATAACGGTCTTCTGCACCCAAATTTAGATTTACTTCAACACTTTCATCTTGATAACTAATCTCATAAACATTAAAATCTTTTCGCTCTATAAAAACTCCATTTCGGATTTCTGTTTTTTGATTTTCTGTTTCTTCTATAACTCTTTTATCTAAAATTGTATCTGTCGAATTGATTTTACCAAACGCAAAATTTAGTTTTATACGCATCATTTGTTCGGCAGTTTCGCCCGTAATTCCTGCTGCTGCTAGTTCTTCTTTATTTATCAAGCCATAGTTTCCACGATAAAAATATTTCATCTGTGCTTTGATTTGCTCATCTGTTCCAATAATCATAGGACGAATTCCTGTGTTATTTGGGTGATTCGGAATTCCCATTCCTTGCAAATAAAGCATCTGCATAGCAGGAAATTCTATCAAATTAGAAAAACTTCCGTTTTGCATCAAGACTTCAGAAAGTAGAATACAGTTTGGACCCGATTCATAAGAAACGATATTTTGACCTATTTTTTTGTCTATCGTTTCGACAAGTCCTCGTTTTTTTAGATGTTTGACAGCATCAGCAGGACATCCACAAAGCATAAAAACATTCGCTTGTGGTACTTCTACCCAAAAAATTCCTGTGCTGACTTTTAATTTTTTAACTAACATATAGTTGAATTTTAGACCCTTAGGGTCTTTAAAAAATGTTTTAATCTATCAAATTGAGTATTTTTTCTAACTCTCAACGACGGCTTTAGCCTCGTTGAGGAAAAAAGCAATCTATTTATTTAACTGATTCCACAAAATACATGTCGATTTCGCCTTTATTTTTTGCTGTAATTTTTCCTCTGTGTTCACATTCAAAATCATCTTTGACGTGATTGTATGTAGTTTCAGAAATATTCACTTTTCCAACTTTTCCACTAGATTCCATTCGTGCAGCTAGATTAACGGCATCTCCCCAAATGTCATACGCAAATTTATTTTTACCAATAACTCCAGCCACGACAGAACCTGTATGGATTCCCAAACGAAGCTCAAAAGTAGGCTCTCCTAGTTTTTCTTGTTGCTCTTTCCATTCTTTCATAAATTGTTGCATTTCTAATCCTGCTAAAACGGCATCTTTTGGATTGGAAGTATTTGATACAGGAATACCTCCAGCACACATATAAGCATCTCCTATCGTTTTGATTTTTTCAAGGTCATATTTATCACAAATTTTGTCAAATTCAGTAAAACAATATTCTAATTTTTTGACTAAATTTTCTGGTGTTAGTTTTTCTGAAATCTGTGTAAAGCCCTTAAAATCAGTAAACATAACTGTTACAAGGTCGTAAGATTGAGGTTGTGCATGTCCTGTTTCTTTGAGTTCTTGAGCCGTTTCTTCTGGAAGAATATTGAGTAAAAGGGTATCTGATTTTTGACGTTCTAATTCAATTTCTTTGTTTTTGGAATTTAATTTACGGTTACTATTAAATTTCTGAACAAAGGCAATTACTGAAAGGAGAAGAACAATTCCACCACCAATCAGACCTATCAAATATTGTCCGTTCCTTGCTTTTTGTGCTTCTGCTTCTGCTTTTTGTTCTTTAGCAATGGCTTGTTGTTTTTCAGCTTCTGCTTTTTGCTTCTCACCTTTTGTTTCTTTCATTTTTAGGTCTAGGTTTTTAAGTTGAAGCTCTAATCCTTGTCTTTCAATGACATATTTTTGCGAATCTATATCAAGAGTAAGTTCTCGTTTTTGAGTACGTAAAAATTCTAACTCTCTTTCAGAAAGTAAAAGAGGGTCAATCTGCATGGCTTCTGCTAATTCTCTTTTTTTATCTCTTGGGTCTTCTTTTTTACTTCGTGCTTGTTCCCACATTCGTTCGTAAACCTTTACTTTTTCTTGGCTTCCTTGTTTGGTGTGGGCTTCCATCAAGACCGTAGAAAGATTTATTCTATCTTGGCGAGTAATTTGGAAAGTATCAGGTTTTGAAAGAAGCGTTTCTGCTGTTGGAATAAGATTTTCATAATCTCTTTCTTCGTGCGTAATTTTTACAATTTTACGAAGAACATTTCCTTCTTTCTCAAAATCATTAATTTCATTGTAAAGCTGTTCAGCTTCTTGATATTCACTATTCTTTTTTGTGAAATAATCAGGCATTTTATATTTATCGCCTAACTTTTCGTGGCTTCTTGCCTCCAAAAGTTTGTCGTTATTTTTTTCGGCTGTATAAATAGCACGTTCGTAGTAGCGCACCATCAAACCTGTCTGTTTGATAAGATGATAACTTTCTGCAATCTGCCAACTCAGACTAATCGCTGTCTTGTAATCGCCATTTTTTAAGGCACGTTTTCGCTTGGCATCGTAATTTCTAATCTTAGCCGTTACTTGACGACGATTGTAGTTTTGTGCTTTTCCCCAGTCGTAAGGAACAAAAAGCAATAAAATAAGCGAAACAATAAGAATGAGGTATTTTTTTTTCATAATGAATGTTCTGTTTTTGGATAGAAATTTTCTTAAAAAGCTCTTTTTGATAATGAGTTGATAATGAATAATTTTATTAAAATAGTATCTAAATGAAGTCTAATTGTAATTTGTAATTTACTAATCTCTAATCCCCATTTCCCAATCTCCTAAAACTTAGAAACCACAAAATACATATCTACTTCGCCTTTATTTTTTGCTTCTACTTTTCCACGATACGAACAGAAAAAATAATCTCTTACAAGCGAATAGGTATATTCTGAAATATTTACTCTGCCTACTTCTCCACTAGATTCCATTCGGGCTGCTAGATTTACGGTATCTCCCCAAATGTCATAAGCAAAACGTTTTTTACCGACAACACCAGCCACAACAGGTCCTGTATGAACGCCCAAACGCATCTCAAAATAAGGCTTTCCTTGTAGCATTTTCTTTTGTTTTAGCTGCTCGATGACTTCTTGCATTTCCATAGCTGCACTAATGGCATCAACAGGATTGGTATAATTTGGGGAAGGAACACCACCAGCACACATATAGGCATCGCCAATCGTCTTGATTCGTTCCAAATTCCAACGCTCACAAATGGTATCAAATTCTGAAAAGCATTCGGCAAGTTCGTTAATCAATTCTTCTGGAGTAAGCTGTTCGGCAGCTTGTGTAAAGCCTTTAAAGTCTGTAAAAATAACAGTTACTTGGTCGTAAGAACGAGGTTTTAGTTCTATATTATGTTTGAGTTCTTCAGCTATTTCTTTTGGAAGAATATTGAGTAATAAGGCTTCTGAACGCTCTTTTTCTCGTTCAATCATTTCTTTTTGCTGCTCAATTTCTTCATTTTTGGCTGCGAGTTCATGGTTGGCAGATTCTAATTCTTTGTTTGCTTTTTTCTTTGCTTTTACGGTTTTGCTCTGAACGATTATGAAAATGATTAGAATTATGGCGAAAAAAGCTACGCCTCCTATAATGTATGTAAAGAGTTTTTTGTCTGCTTCTCTTCCTGCCAAAACTTCTGTATGAAGGCGTTCCAAACTATCGGATTCGAAGTTGCTTAGTTCTAATAATTCTTCTATACTCAATGTTTTGACTTTTTGTTGTTCTGAAATATTTTCTGCTACTTTTTTCTTTTCTTCTAATTCTACCTTTGAAACAGAAGAAGAATCTTCAAAAATTTTATCCTTTTTCTCTTCTAAAGCAGTTACTTCTTGAGCAGGGTTTTTAATTTTTTTACTTACTTTTTCATATAGTTTTGCATTGCTTATGTCACCTTTCTTTCGATATGCTTCCGATAAATCTTCTGTAATTTGTAATACAAGCTGAGAGGCATTTGCGCTATTGGCAGCACGCATTGTAGTCTTAAAAACTTCAATAGCTGCATCATATTTTCCTATATCAGAATACATTACACCTTCTAAATAATGATAAAGAGCCGATTTTTTTTTATCTCCCAACCAGTCATAAGCCTTAGCTGCTTTTTTGTAATTAGCAACAGCCTTAGTATAATTTTTTTGATTTTTATAAATTTCTGCCAAAGAAGCATACACTTTTCCTAAATTTTCATAATCCTTTACACTTGCTGAATACTTGATGGCTTGCTCAAGATAGTTAATAGCTTCACTTGTATTTCCTTGTCTATAATACCCTTTTCCTATTTGAAAAGCTAGTTTTCCTGCTTTATTTGGACGACCTTTATTAACGGCTGCCTTATATTGTGTTTCTAAACTTTGAGCAAAACTAATTGTAGGCATAAAGAAAAAAAACACTATAAAAAGTAAGAAACCAAAAAGTAATTTATTTTGAGAGGTAAATTTTTCCATACGTTTATTTTTGTTATGTCTTTTCATTTTTAAAAAATTCTAAAAAAACGGCTATAAAATGACCAAAGAAAGAGTGAAAAAATAGAACACTTAAATTAGATGTATTCTAGTAGAAATACAAATTTTTTTAGAGAAAGTTAAATTAAAAAGCAAAAAAATCCCTTCCTTATTAGAAAGAATAAGAAAGGGATTTGAATACAATCTATAAATAAAGCTAATTTTTATACTAACATCTTCATAGGATTTTCCATGTAATCTTTTAGCGTTTGTAAAAATGCTGCACCAACTGCACCATCTACTACTCTATGGTCGCAAGAAAGTGTCATTTTCATGATATTTCCTACTTTTATTTTTCC
This sequence comes from Flexibacter sp. CG_4_10_14_3_um_filter_32_15, assembly GCA_002784125.1. Lineage (GTDB taxonomy): Bacteria > Bacteroidota > Bacteroidia > Cytophagales > Bernardetiaceae > Bernardetia. Next base: position 2,259 of record PFKD01000280.1, on the reverse strand, counting down.
ATCTTTTACAATGGGTTGTTCTACAATCGCACCGACTGCCAAAATACATGCATTTGGGGCATTAATGATAGCCGTAAACTCTTCAATTCCGAACATTCCTAAGTTAGAGATTGTAAAGGTACTTCCTTCCCAGTCTGACGGTTGAAGTTTTTTATCTTTTGCTTTTTCTGCAAACTCTTTTACTTCTTTATTGATTTGAGAAAGTGTTTTCATCTCTGCAAAATGCACCACAGGAACAAGCAAACCTTCATCAACTGCCACAGCAACGCCCATGTGAACATTATCATTATAACGAATGGTATCGCCTTGCCAAGAAGCATTGATAGCAGGGTGTTTTTGAAGTGCCAAAGCTGTCGCTTTAATTACTAAATCATTGTAAGAAACTTTTGTATCACCTACTTCATTGAGTTTTGCTCGTGTTTTGATAGCTTTTTTCATATCTACGGCAATCGTCAGATAAAAATGAGGAGCTGTAAATTTGCTTGCCGAAAGACTTTTGGCAATCGCTTTACGCATCTGGGTAATTTTCTCTTCTCGTGTGCCTCCTTGTGCAAAAGCTGGAGCTGCTTGTTGAACAGACTCAGCTTGTTTCTGATTAGATGAGCTAGACTGATTTTCAGAAACTTGTTTTGTTTCTGTTTTAGTAGTTTTTTGAGGTGTGAAACTTTCTATATCTTTTTTAGTAATTCTGCCATTTTCTCCACTTCCTTCTATTTGATTAATATCATAACCATTTTCTTCTGCCATTTTTTTGGCTAGAGGAGAAATAAAAATTCGTCCTCCTTCTGAATTGCCACTCGCAGAATTAGAAGACATCGAAGTTGATTTTACGTCCTCTTTTGTATCTTGTTGTGCTTTTTCTTCTTTTGTATCTGAATTAGTTTCAGCATTAGAAGTTTCAGCATCTAAAAGAGCTTGATAATCAGCTCCTTTTTCTCCAATAACAGCAATCGGCGCATCAATCGGCACACTATCGCCTTCTTCTGCTGCCAAATAAAGCACTTCACCATCCTCATAAATATCAAAATCCATGGTAGCTTTATCGGTTTCTACCTCAGCAATGACATCTCCAGATTTGAGTTTGTCGCCTACTTTTACAAGCCAAGAAGCCAAAACTCCCTCTTCCATAGTATCGGTCATTTTTCGCATACGAAGAACGCTCGCCTTAATAGAAGAAGTATCTACTATTTTGGTAGTAGATTTTTCTTGTTTTGGTTGTTCTGCCTCTTTTTGAGGCTCTTTTTGAGGTTCTTTTTTAGCTTCTGTTTGTTTTGTTTCCTGTTTTGGAGTTTCTTTTGTTTCTTCTTTTTTAGACTCGGAAGAATCATTTCCGTTTCCTCCACTTTGTCCAAATTTTGCTTTTAAGTCTGAAATATCTTCTCCTTTTTTGCCTAAAATCAAAACTGGGTCATTGACAGGAACACCATCGCCTTCACTTACACCAATGTACAAAACTTCGCCATCGACGAAACTTTCCCATTCCATTGTTGCTTTGTCAGTTTCAATTTCTGCCAAAAGGTCGCCTGACTTTATTGTGTCGCCTTCTTTTACGAGTATGCTTGCTACAACGCCTTCTTCCATTGTGTCGGTAAGGCGTGGCATAATAAGGATTTCAGCCATAAGAATGTATTATTTTATGTGGTTTGCTTTTGTGTTTTTTCTTGTGTTTTTGTTGTCTTGTGTTTTTTTGATTCAAATTTTAGGATTTGATAAAGAAATAGTTCCTTTAACAAAAAATGAAAATTTAATTCTTATACTTCAAAGATAAGAATTTAATCTGTGAAGGCAATTTTAGGATAAATTTAATTAGTGATTTTTTAATATGAAAGGATATATATCAACTTTTTTATCCTAAAAAGAAGTGATGTTAAAAAAAAGTCATTTTCTTTTGAAAAAATAATACTGAGTAACCTATTGAAAGTCAATCACTTTTATCTCAAAAATAAAATAACAAGGAACTTTATCAAAAAAAGTTTGGTTGGGGTGTTGTATAATCAAAAAAAGCGTGGTACATTTGTATCGTCTTAAGAGCAACAACGCATTAGAGGAATGGCAGAGTGGTCGAATGCGGTGGTCTTGAAAACCATTGTACCGTGAGGTACCGGGGGTTCGAATCCCTCTTCCTCTGCAAAGATTCAGTTTTATACTGATAACCGTCTTTACATTAATTTGTAAAGACGGTTTTTTTTATGCCTATATTTTTATAGCAATTCTGTTCCATAGGAACTGTCATTCCCCACCCTAAATTAAAAAAAAGCC
>PFKD01000063.1 GCA_002784125.1 Flexibacter sp. CG_4_10_14_3_um_filter_32_15 | reverse complement strand
TGTTATTTTCTTTGATGAAATAAGTAATAAATACAAAAAATGACTTTAGAAGAATACATCAATAAAATCAATCAGCGTTTTCAGTTAGGAAATGCTACTGAACACACGTTTAGAGGAGATTTACAAAGTCTTTTAGAAAGTATTGTTCCCAAAATTGCAGCGACAAATGAGCCTAAACGTATTGCCTGTGGTGCGCCTGACTTTGTTTTGACTAAAAATGATATTCCTGTTGGATTCATTGAAGCCAAAGATATTGGAGATAAAGACCTTGAAGGAAAAAAGAAAACTGGAAACAAAGAACAATTTGACAGATATAAAAACTCACTTGATAATCTTGCTTTTACCGATTATTTAGATTTTCATTTCTATCAAGACAAAAAATTTATCAAAAGCATTGCTATTGGTAAAATAGAAAATGGAAAAGTAGAACCAATTAGAGAGAATTTTGAGATTTTCGAAAGGCAAATCAAAGATTTTTGTATCTATGAAGGACAAACTATAAAAAGTCCGAAAAAACTAGCCGAAATGATGGCTGTAAAGGCTCAAATGTTAGCCGAAGTAATAGAAAAGTCGCTTGATTCTGATGAAAACTCAGAGAATAACGAAGGAGGAGATTCATCACTTCAAGACCAATTCAAAGCTTTCAAACAACTCTTAATCAAAGATATTTCACATAAAGCCTTTGCCGATGTATATGCCCAAACAATCGCCTACGGAATGTTTGCTGCACGACTGCATGATAATTCGCCTACTACTTTTACTCGTCAAAAAGCAGCTTTATTGATTCCAAAATCAAATCCTTTTCTGCGTAAATTATTTCAGTATATAGCAGGTTTTGATTTGGACGAGCGTTTGGTTTGGATTGTAGATAGCCTTTCAGATATTTTCGTTTATGCCAATGTAGAAGCTGCGCTAAAAGAATACGGCAGAACTACGCAAACAGAAGATGACCTCATTCACTTCTACGAAACGTTTTTGGCAGAATACGACCCAAAACTACGTAAATCAAGAGGGGTTTGGTACACTCCAAAACCTGTCGTTAATTTTATAGTTCGTGCCGTTGATGATATTTTGAAAACGGAATTTAATTTACCTAAAGGACTGACAGACAGTAGTAAAACCAAAATCAAGGTAAGCGAAAAAGGCAATTTAGTAGAAAAAGAAGTCCATAAAGTACAAATTCTTGACCCAGCCACAGGAACAGGAACATTTTTAGCCGAAACAGTCGAACATATTTACAAACAATTCCAAAATCAAAAAGGAGTTTGGAATAGCTATGTAGAAAATGACCTTTTACCTCGTTTGAATGGATTTGAGTTGCTGATGGCTTCCTATGCAATGGCTCATTTAAAACTAGATTTTCTACTCAAAGAAACAGGTTTTAGTCCCACAAAAGAAGAACGTTTTAGAGTATTTTTGACCAATTCATTGGAAGAAGGTAGTACAGAGCTAGAAACAAGTTTTGCTAATTGGCTTAGTACAGAAGCAAATGAAGCTAATAAAATCAAAAAAGATACGCCTGTAATGGTTGTTATTGGAAATCCTCCGTATGCTGTCAGTAGTTCGAATAAAAGTGATTGGATTCAAAACCTCATTGCTGATTATAAAAAGGATTTAAAAGAAAAAAATATTCAACCTCTTTCTGATGATTATATCAAATTTATACGCTTTGGACAGCATTTTATAGATAGAAATGAAAGTGGCGTTTTGGCTTATATTTCAAATAATAGCTTTTTAGATGGAATTATTCATCGCCAAATGAGAAAAAATTTATTAGAAAGTTTTGATAAAATCTATGTTTTAGACTTGCATGGAAATTCAAAAAAGAAAGAAGCTTTAGCAGACGGAACTCCAGACCAAAATGTATTTGATATTATGCAAGGCGTTTCGATAAATATTTTTGTAAAAACAGGAGAGAAACAAAAAGATGAATTAGCTAAAGTTTTTCACTCTGATTTAATGGGGAATAGAGAACTAAAATTTGATTTTTTAGAACAAAACAGCCTTAAATCTATAAAATGGAAAACACTCAAAACACTGTCTCCAAATTACTTCTTTGTTCCAAAAGATTTTGAAGGATTCAAAAAATATAGTGAAGGATTCAAAATCAATGAATTATTTTCTGTTCATGGAATGGGAATAACGACAGCAAACGATGCTGAATTGATAGAATTTAATAAAGAAGTATTAAAAGAGCGATTTGAAGTAAATAAAATTGAAAAAATACTGTATCGTTTATTTGATGTTCGTTATATAAACTATGATTTGAATAAGGTAGAGCGAAGTAGAGAAAGTTTAATGACAAATTTTATAGATAATTCTAATTTAGGTTTATTAAGTTTGAAAGGAGTTCGCAATAATCTGACAAGTAAGTTTTTTATTACCAATCTTATTACTGATAAATCGGCTGTTTCCACTTTAGATAATAGCTATCTTTTTCCTCTTTATATTTATCCAAATCGTCCACGTTTACAACGACCACTAACTTCCGAAAAAAAAGAAGAACTAAAAATTCGTTTGCAACAAGCAAAATATCATTATAATCAAGTGAAAAATTTCTTCAATAAAAAGGTTCTTCCATTCTATAATTCTATTGATGCAGATGAAAATAATGCTATTTTTTTTGAAGAACATCGGAGTTCGTATGAAGAAGCAAAAGCAACTGTTGAGCAAATTCAAAGTCAATTAGAAGAAACAAAACCTCAAACACTTTCTTTAGGATTGGATTCTGATAGAACTCCCAATTTAAAAAAGGAAATAGTAGCTCAAATCGCTCAAAAATTAGGTTTAGAATTTACCGTTGAGAAAAGTAAAGATGCACAGTCGTGCATCTCAACTTTTGCACCGATTGACATTTTAGATTATATCTATGCTGTTCTTCATTCGCCAAAATACAGAGAGAAGTATAAAGAGTTTTTGAAGATAGATTTTCCTAGAGTTCCTTATCCTGCTGATACAAAAACCTTTTGGAAATTGGTTTATTTGGGCAGTCAGATAAGACAAATTCATTTATTGGAAAGCAATGTAGTAGATAGATTTATTACTTCCTATCCTGTTAGTTCGAATGAAGGAGGCGAAAACGAAGTAGAACAACGTCCAAATTTCACTCTTGACAAAAAGACCTCAAAAGAAGTAGAAAAAGTAGGCAAGGTGTATATCAATGAAACTCAATATTTTGATAATGTTCCTGCTACGGCTTGGGAGTTTTACATTGGAGGTTATCAACCTGCCCAAAAGTGGCTCAAAGACAGAAGAAATAGAAAACTGACTTTTGAGGACATCAATCACTATCAAAAAATAATCGTTGCTTTATCTGAAACAGATAGATTGATGAAGGAAATTGATAAGATTATTTAGACAACAAAAAACCTTATTTACACTATATAAATAAGGTTTTTATATTGGATTGTGAACTCGACAGGAGTCAAACCTGTAACCTCTACAGCCGTAATGTAGTGCTCTATTCAATTGAGCTACGAGTCCATTTTATTTAACTTTACTTATTTAACTTTACTTAGCTAATTCAGTTACTTAAAAATGAATGCAATTACAATTTTTATTAATCTGTTTTAATCTGTAATTATTCTCAAAACTACTCAAATTATTAAATAGTTCCAAAAATAATAGTTATAATTTTATGTTTAGTTGTTGGTATTTCTACCAACAACAAACATAAATTTGTGAACCCGACAGGAGTCAAACCTGTAACCTCTACAGCCGTAATGTAGTGCTCTATTCAATTGAGCTACGAGTCCAGTACAATTAATAACATTCTTTTGTTGTTATTGCGAGTGCAAAGGTAAGAATGTTTTTCTAAACTGCAAAATGATTTTAGAATTTATTTCAGAAAAAAGACTGTAAAATATATTTATCTACTATGCAAAGCAAGTAATTGTATTCGCAACATTTTCATAATCAGAGAATTATATTGTCTTTCTTCCTAAAAAAATAATTTCAATTCTGTTAGAGTATAGAAAATATTTTTTTATCAAATTAAAAAGTGATTCAGAAATTCATTTTCTAAATTATTTTGCCTAAATTTTGGAATAAAATCAGGATAAATGATTTCCACCAAATTACCTTTGCAATGAAAAAAAATATAACTTTTCTTCCGATTCTTTTTATTTTTAGTGTATTAATTTTTTCTTCTTGTGGCGACACAAAACCTATTAAAGAAGATAATCCTTCTGATACTACTTCCATTGCAAATACGACAAACCTAGAAGTAGAAGATACTAAAAATCAAGAGAACACCATTTCTTATAATAGGAATCTTTTAAAAGGCGATTATTACACTATCGACCTTAATCAAGATTTGAGTACAAAATCGTTGGAAGAATTGCGTTTGCTTCGAAATGCACTTGTAGCACGACAAGGCTATTTATTTATGAATGCTGATTTGCGTGGATTTTTTACAGCGCAGGGCTGGTATGATTCGCTAATGTACAACCGTTGGGAAGCAGAAGATGAAGGAAAAGAAATACAACCAATAGCATTGAATGCAGAAGAAAGTGCATTTGCCGAAAAAATAAAGGCATTAGAAGAAGCTAAAAAGAAAGAAAATTACATTGAAGTAAATGGCAAAACAGTTCCTAATATCAATAATGTTATTAATCTTTGGCAGTATGAAAATGTAGATGATGCATTTCTGAATAAAATAGCTCAAAACGGTTTTGCGATTGTTCCCAATGATAATATTCAGTTTTTTCATGTTTATGAAGAAAATGATTATCGTCAAACGCCTCATTTTGTTACAAGTGATATGTATTTACAGCTTTTTCACATGTATTTTATGTATGTTTTGAGAACATTAGAAGAGGAAAAATTCTCTCCCATGGTTGCTAGTTTATGTGAAGGATTATATCAAGCAAACTACAAATTAGCACAAACTGAAACCAACCCAGAACTCAAGGAAGCAGCCGAATGGAATTCTACTTATTTTGCGATTGCACTTCATTTATTAAATCAAAAAAATAAGCCTGTCATTGAAGCGCATAAAGCATTTTATAAAAAGGAAATTGAAAATGTAATGGCTCAAAGTGATAATACTTCAGAATTTTTGGATTATAAAGATACCAAATTTGCGTATAGCCTTTTCAAACCTCGTGGACATTATACACGCAAAAAAACATTGCAAAATTATTTTCGTGCTATGATTTGGATTCAGACCGTTCCTCAATGTTTGGAGAAAGACGAACATTTGCGTAGAATGGCTCTCAATGCTCATTTTTTGAATACTGAAAAGTCAGCACAGGGAAAATCACTCATTCAACTTTATCAAGGAATTTTAGAACCTACTACTTTTTTGATTGGCGAACCTGACAATCTTTCTGCTCTCAATATTGTTAATCTTTTGGGAGAAATAGGTATTCAATCCCCTCAAACGCTCACTCAAAAAGCTCCTTTAGAAGCTCTTAGAGGTAAATTAGCAACATTAGCGAAGACTTTAAATAAAATAAAACCAAAAGTAGAAAGAACTTGTCCAGATAAAATCAATTTGATACCTCAACGCTATTTAGTGGATAATGAAATTTTGCAAAGATTGGTAGAAGTAGTAGAAGGGCAGCCTTCAAAACGTCCTTTTCCGAAAGGATTAGATGTTTTTGCAGCCTTTGGGAATAAAGCAGCACAGAAAAATCTAATTGAAGTTTATGATGAATCAACTAATTGGGAAGAGTATATGCCACGTTTAGAAGGCTTACAAACCAAACTCAAAGATTACAACGAATGGGACGAAGCTGTTTATAACAAATGGATTTATACGCTTTTGGGAAGTTTTGAGTACGACAAACGAACTCCTCCACACCTCAAAAGTGATGCGTGGGATTTGAAAACGCTTAATACAAGTCTTGCCTCTTGGGCAGAACTCAAACACGATGCGATTCTGTATGCAGAGCAACCCATGGCAGCCGAATGTGGTGGTGGTGGGCCTCCAAATCCTTATACAGTGGGTTATGTAGAACCGAATACTGTTTTTTGGAAACGTCTTTTAGAATTGGTTGACTTGAATAAAGAGCTTCTCCAAAAACATAATTTATTCAAAACTTTTGAAGAAAAAACAACTCAAATGCGTGAACAAATAGAGTTTTTGAATAGAATTTCTGAAAAACAGTTGGCAGGACAAAAAGTAACAGAGGAAGAATATGTAGAACTAGAATATATTGGAGGAAGCATCGAAATGTTTATGCTTTCTATCATTGATAATCAACTTTCTTATTTGGATAGCTGGGAAAATGTAACAGGAACAGATAAATCGGTCGCTGTTGTGGCAGATATTTATACGAATAATGTAGATGTACAACAAAAAGGAATTCTGCACGTAGGAGTCGGAAAAGTAAATGATATTTTTGTCATTGTAGAAATAGATGGCTATTTGTATCTTACTCGTGGAGGAACTTTTGGTTATCACGAATTTGTAAAAGACCCAGATACAAGACTGAACGACGAAGAATGGCAAAAGATTTTAGAAACAGACGAAAAGCCAAGTCTTCCAAAATTTTTGAATTCTATTTTGTATGAAGGAGAACAAAAACCAAAATCAAACGAAAAAGTCATGTATAGTTCGGGGTGTTAATTGTGATTTATCTAAAAAAATGTTTAAATTGTTTCTTATTCTTTACATTTTTGATACGAATCAGCAATGTATAGTTTTTTATTTTTACCAAATTTACTCCAAATTATTTATGAGCCATTATTTGAAAAAATGATTAGAAATAAACATTGAATTAAAAAAGCAAAACATGAAATCAAAAATAGTAGTTTTATTGGTCTTGTTTGTTTGTAGTTCTTTTGCTCGTCCTATTGTTTTTAATATTCAAAAAGAACTTAGAGAAGCCCAAAATATTGTAGAGGGAAAGATTTTAAATTATAATACGAAAGACACAAAAGTCATCTATCAAAATATTACTACTGGTAAAATAGACACTGCGATTGCCATAGGACACATACTATCTAAACCTACTTTTGAACTTGACCAAAATACCATATCTACAAATAGAAGCATTCTTAGTGGTTGTGTTCCTATGGTTGGAGAAGAAGTTTTAATTGTAATTAATGATAGCAATAAAGTACGTTTATTTGCTTATAAAAAAGATGAATACTATAGATTTTGGACACCACAAGCAGCAACTAGTCTTTCTTTGTTTAGCATTGAATTACCTACTTTACCGATATTTCCGAATGATGATTACTATAACAAAGGAGGTGTGTGCTTTGACGGCTGCCTTTATCCACTAAACAAGATAGAACTAAGACAATAAAAAAACATGTAGTACTTTCTCACTCTAAAGAGTGAGCTACATTTTACAATAAAATAATATGAACGAAAAAATACTCGTCTTTTCCACTCAAAAATATGCTTATTTTAGAGAAGCATTTGTAGAAAAAGAAAAGGCTACTTTTGAAAAAGGAAAGTTAGAACACAAAATTTTTCCAGACGGAGAATCCTATTATCGTATTTTATCAAAAGTTCAATCAAAAGAAGCCGTTTTGATTGGTGGAACAGTTTCAGAAAATGATACCATGGAACTTTACGACCTTGCAAGTGGGCTTGTAGATGAAGGCGTAAAAAAACTAACGATTATTATTCCTTTTTATGGTTATTCCACGATGGAAAGAACTGTAAAATCTGGCGAAATTGTTACTGCCAAAACTCGTGCAAGATTGCTTTCTACTATTCCTCAATCGTACTCAGGAAACAGAATTGTTATGGTAGATTTGCATGTTTCTGGTCTTCAATATTATTTTGAAAGAGGCGTTCATACGGTTCATTTGTATGCAAAACCCTTGATTTTGGAGGCTGCCAAAACGTTGGGAGGAACTGATTTTGTTTTGGCTTCTGCTGATGCAGGTCGTGCCAAATGGGTCGAATCTTTAGCTATGGATTTGGGAGTTGATGCTGCCTTTGTCTATAAGCGTCGTTCTTCGGGAAGTGATACCGAAATTACAGGAATAAATGCAGATGTAAGAGGAAAAAAAGTAGTTTTATACGACGATATGATTCGTACAGGTGGCTCACTTATCAATGCTGCAAAGGTTTACAAAGAAGCAGGAGCAAAAGAAATTTATGTCGTTGCTACACATGGTGTTTTTCCTAGTGGAAGTGTAGAAAGACTAGAAAATTCTAAATTGATAGAAAAAATAATTGTTACAGACACACATCCAAACGCAAGAGAAGCAGCACAAAAAACAGATTTTATCGAAATATCTTCTATTTCTGATTTATTGATTCAGGCTGTAAATTCGTTTTGATAAAATGCACTTATTCTAACTCTTCAATTAGATATTTATCAATAGATTTGTCTTTAAAGGCTACACCAATTAGATAAATTTGTTTTCCTTTTTGATTTTTTTTCTTTTGTTCTGATTTATATTTGTCTGCATATCCTTTTTCTTTTATTTGTTTAATTGCATCTTCTGCTGTTCCGTTTACTTTAAATTCTAAAATAAAAATGGCATCTTCTGTTTTTACGACGGCATCAATTCTACCTCTTGAAGTACTAACTTCTGAATCAATATAAAATCCTAAAAGCTCAAGAGTCAAGAAAATAACACTATGATAATAACTTTCTTTGTATTGTTCGAAGATTTGATAGGGGATTTTTGCAAAAAGAGAATCAAAATAAACAAACAAGGCTTCGAAGTCCTGTGCCACAAAAGCCTCTTCAATTTGGATAGCTAAAGGAATAGCAAAACCTTCTTTATTGTGTGTGTAAGAGTTTAAAAGCATATTGAGCATCGAATTTTTTACTTCTCTATTTGGATAGCCCAACTTATAAACATTCATTCTTTTTTCCTCTATCAAAGTCAAATAACCTGTTTGAAATAAAACTGTAACAGGCTGCATATTAGTAATATCAAAACTGGAAAGTGTTTGCAAGTCCATTATTGTATTATCCATATCATAATATCTCTCTTCTCTCATTAGTTTTACCAAAAAAGTAGGTGTTCCTGTGGTAAACCAATAATTATCAAAATTCGATTTTTGTAAAGCACTCATTACCGAAAATGGATTGTATAAACGTTCTTCTCCTGTCCAAGAGTAACCGTTATACCAGCTTTTTAGATTACTTAATGTTTCTTCTTTTTCCAATTTATATTTCTTGGATAACTTATTTATATATTCCTCAAAATGAAGTTCTAGTTCTTTTTGTGTATAACCTACTAAAGTTGAAAAATTATCATCTATACTTATATCGTTTAAATGATTGAGGTCGGAAAAAATAGAAACTTTACTAAACCTAGAAACACCTGTCAAAAAGAAAAACTCTAATTCGTCGTCCAAACTTTTAATGGGAGAATAAAAATCTTTCATAATATCTCTATTTTCTTCAGCAATATGAATTGTTTCTTCACCCAAAAAATCTATAATTGGTTTGTCGTATTCATCAATCAATAAAACTACTTGTTGATTGTATTTTCCTTTTAGTTTTCTGATAAGTTCTTCCAACTGACTGCTAATTGTTTCTTTTATTAGCTCTATTTCGTACAAACTAGCTTGATGTTGCAAACGTTCTTTAATAGCTAACTCTAAACCTAACTTTTTATAATTTGATTTTGCAAAGTCTAAATGAACAACAGAATATTTTTTCCATTCAATTTTATCTTCTATAAAAAGTCCTTTAAAAAGCTCTTTATTTCCTAAAAAAAGTTCTTTTAAAGTGCTTATTAGTAATGATTTTCCAAACCTGCGAGGACGAGAAAGAAAAAAATAACCAGCACTATTTACTAAATCATAAATTTGCTTAGTTTTATCGATATATAAATAATCTCCTGTACGTATTTTTTCAAAACTTTGTATTCCGATTGGTAATTTTTGCATAACTTTTATTTTTTGTAGAATGAAGTCTAACAAAAATACAAAAAAAACTCCTCAATTAATTGCCTAATGAAGGAGTTTGTAAAGAATATGAGAACAAGATAAGATTTACTCTTTCTCTACTTTTTTTACATTATCGTCAGGATGTCTGTCGATGAGTTTGTTGAGTGGGTCAATTCCAGCTTTTACAGGTTTGCCTTTTACTTTTATTGTAATTGTAGAATTTTCTTTTCTAATTTGGTGCTTTTCAAGATACAAAAGAGGTGCAAATTTATAACCCTCTGCATTTACTTTTTTTGGTTCTTCGCCATAAACTCCAATATCTATCCATTCTGTTAAAGGCAATTCGGTTTCTAATCCTAAAGAATCAGCTACTATTTTTTTGCTTTTCAAGACTAAAGTAACTTCATACATATCGTTTCCTAATTCTTTATAAGTTGCTGTTTTGGTTTCATTGTCATAAAAAGTAATATTTTCTACCAAATCAGTAATTAAATATTGAAGAGAATCAGGTGTAACAGCTTTTATTTCGTCTGTCAAATCTGTTGTAGTTGGATAAATTCCTTCACTAAATTTCCATTTATTGAGGTAATTTCTCAAGGCTAAATTAATTTTATCTTCTCCAATATAATCCTGTAAAGCAAACATAATCAAAGAACCTTTACGGTAATGAATATACTGTTGTCTTTCCACTAAATCCAAGGGAAGTTCTTTTTTACGTTCACCACTTCTTCCTCTCAAATAACTTTCAAGCTCATATTTCAAGAATTTTTGAATCATTTCTTTTGGATATTTATGTTTCATTACCATCAAAGCCGAATACTGTGAGAGCGTTTCGGAAAGCATCGAACTTCCCTGCACTGGAGCTTCTGTTACTTGATGCCCCCACCATTGATGCGCTGTTTCGTGTGCCGTAACGTAATAATTCATATCAATATCATCTTTTTTCATATTCAACATAAAACCAATTTCTTCCGAATAAGGAACTGTATTGGCAAAAGATTGAGCAAAAGATTGATAACGAGGAAATTCAATAATACGCAGTTGTCGGTGTTGATATTCTCCAAAATTTTCAGAGAAATAAGACAAAGCATCTTTCATTCCGTTCATCATTCTATCCAAATTGGCTGTATGTTCTTTGTGATGATAAATTTCAAGAGCAACTTCTTTTTGAGTTCCATTCGAATCTGCTTTTGATTTCCAAATATCCTTCATTACTTCATATTTATCCGATTGCATAGCATCGATTATTTGTGATTCCTTTCAAAACTGCCAAATGATCTAATAAAACCTCTGCTTTTTATTACTATAAGTCCAAAATCTATTAAGAGCCTTAAAAATTACACTTTTTAAGAAAAATTTAGGTACTTCTTATACTGAAATGAAATTAGCTTTGTTGCTTTTTGGGTAGTTTGAAAGCTAGAGTTCAGCAAAACTAATTTGATAAATCAAATTGCTTTCTTGGTAAGAAGTACATTCGTAGAACAGTATAGTTATTTTAGCAATTTATTTGTAATAAGATAGAAATTTAAAAATAAAAGTAAAAAAATGAAAAAAGGCTATACTATTTTTTGATTTTTACGTTTTAGTATAAAGTATGATTTAGTAAGTAGTCGTACAAAATTAATAATACATATAACTGATTAGCGAGTGATTTTTAAGATAAAACACAAGATAAATAAAATTACAATTACTAATT
>PFKD01000099.1:3363-37789 GCA_002784125.1 Flexibacter sp. CG_4_10_14_3_um_filter_32_15 | reverse complement strand
AAATGTCACTCATGTTAATTCTTATTCCTAAGTAAAACTATATTACATTTTATTTAAAGTTATAAAAAAACTCCCTATCCTTAATTAAAAGAATAGGGAATTTTTTATTTATGTATTAAGCTATTAGTTTTTAATTAAACATTTTCGCCTTCATCTAAATCAGTTTTTGAACTTTCAGAAGTTGGAGCTTTTGGAGTTTTTTGGATTTTGATTCCTTCCTGTTTTTGTTGTTTTTCAAGGGTTGCTAGCTTCTCTTCAAAAGGTAAATTAGATTCAGGAGTTTCAGAATATGGAATATGCTGAGGAATAAAATCATCTTTTGCACCTGGCTTACTATAATCATAAGGCCAACGGAATACTTGAGGTATTGCACCTACCCAGTTACCATGTCCAGGAAAACGAGGTGTTGACCATTCCAAAGTATTTGATTTCCAAGGATTTGCAGGAGCTAAACGACCTTTAAACATAGAATAAAAGAAGTTAAATATGAACACAAACTGAGCTACAAATGTAAGAATAGCAGCCGTACTAATAAACATATTCAAATCTGTAAATAAACCAAATGGTTCAAATGAGGTATGAGAATAATAACGACGAGGAAAACCTGCTACACCGATAAAGTGCATCGGAAAAAATATCGCATAAACACCAATGAATGTTGTCCAAAAATGAAAATAACCTAATTTGACATCCATCATACGACCAAACATTTTTGGAAACCAGTGATAAATGCCAGCGAGCATACCAAAGAATGATGCCGAACCCATTACAAGGTGAAAGTGAGCTACTACAAAATAAGTATCGTGTAATTGAATATCAATAGCTGCACTAGCCAAGTGAATACCTGTAAGACCACCAACAATAAAGAGAGAAACCAAACCAATAGAGAAAAGCATAGCTGGCGTAAACACCAAATTACCTTTCCAAAGCGTAGTAATATAGTTAAATGCCTTTACTGCCGAAGGAACTGCAATAATCAAGGTCAAGAACATAAAGATAGTTCCTAAGAAAGGATCCATACCTGTTACGAACATGTGATGCGCCCAAACGATAAACGAAAGAACTGCAATACCAATGATAGACAAAATCATTGCATGGTAACCAAAGATTGGCTTTCTTGAGTTTGCAGCAATTACTTCTGATGAAATTCCTAGAGCAGGTAAAAGTACGATGTATACTTCTGGGTGTCCTAAGAACCAAAATAAGTGTTGGAACAAAATTGCGCTACCACCTTGATTTGGAAGTGCTTCTCCACCAATATAAATATCAGATAAGAAGAAACTTGTACCAAAACTACGGTCAAAAATCAAAAGTAATGCTGCTGAAAACAAAACAGGAAATGATAAAAGACCAATAATAGCAGTAATAAAGAATGCCCAAATTGTAAGTGGTAAACGATTGAATGACATACCACGAGTACGTAAATTGATAACCGTTGAGATATAATTTATTCCTCCTAATAAAGTGGAAACTATGAATATTGCCATACTCGTTAACCAAAGGGTCATTCCTAATCCTGAACCAGGCATAGCTTGTGGTAATGCACTAAGTGGTGGATAAATTACCCATCCTCCAGATGCAGGACCTGTTTCGATGAATAAAGAATAAAACATTATCACACCTGCTATTGCAAAAAGCCAGTAGGATAACATATTCATAAACCCTGATGCCATGTCTCTAGCACCTATCTGTAAAGGAATCAAATAGTTACTGAATGTTCCACTAAGGCCAGCAGTAAGTACGAAAAAAACCATGATGGTACCATGCATGGTAACGAGTGCCAAATAAAATTCTTTGTCTAATTTTCCACTTGCATCTACCCACTTGCCCAAAATTGGTTTCAAGAAAGATAAATCTGCGTCAGGAAAACCGAGTTGCAGACGGAAAATTACTGACATACCTACTCCTACTAGTGCCCAAAATATTGCTGTAAACAAAAACTGCTTTGCAATTACTTTATGGTCAGTAGAAAAGATATAGTTTGTCCAAAAATTTCCGTGATGCTCATGATCTTCGTGATGCTCTTCATGAATAAATCCATGATTTTCGACATCATAACGCAGTTCTTGAACATCTTGTCCGCCTGCTTGATGTGTTGTATCAGCCATAATTAATTGCGGTATTTATTGTAAAATAGATGTATTAAAGTTAATTTATATTCGATTGATATTGTTGTCCTAATTAGCTATATTTCTTATTACTTTTTACTTCGATGCTAGATTAGAAGGAATATTTTTGATTCCTTGTTCTTTTAAGTAATCTACATTCTTAGAAGCCCAAGCCTCTTCAGAATCATACCATTTTTGAAATTCATCAGCTTCTAAAACAGAAACTTTCATAGCCATCGCAAAATGACTACCTCCACAAATTTCAGTACAAGCTAGTCGGTATTCAAAGGCTTCTGCATTTGGGTCATCTTTTGCTCTCAATTCATCCTTTACGTCTTCTGCTGTTTTGGTTGGTGTAAACCAAAACTGTGTTGGCATTCCAGGTACTGCATCCATTTTTACTCTAAAGTGAGGTAAAAATACGCTGTGCAATACATCACGGGAACGAATCTTTAAAAGAACAGGACGACCTTTTGGTAAACGTAATTCATTATACATAAAATCATCATAGTTAGCCTCATCGGCCTCAAAGTCCATTCCCATAGAATTTGTTCCATCTGTTTTCATGTAATTGGACTTGCCAATTTTTCCATCTTTACCTCCGTAACGTACTTGCCAGTTAAACTGTTTTCCCATTACTTCAATAGCTAAAGCATCTTCAGGAGCTGGTTTAGTAATATCAGACCAAACAGTCCAACCTGTAACAACAAGAGCTGTGAGAACAATAGCAGGAACGATAGTCCAAGCAATCTCTAACTGATTATTATGAGGTATAAATGTTGCTCTTTTATGTTCTTGATAACGATACACATAAGGAAAGAAGAACAATAGAATGTGTGTTACGATAAAAACAAAAAAGACAACAGACGTAGTCAGCCAAAACAAAAAGTCAATTTCTATTCCATGTATAGAAGATGCTTCAGGTAAAATATATTTTACTTTTTCAGAAAATCCATAGGCAAAAATAGATGTAAAAAGCACAAAGAAGAATACGATAAATAAAATCGAATTCACTTTATTCGACATTCCCACTCTGCTATCTCTAGCATTTGGCTCTTTAACATCTTTTGCCACACGCACAAGCATGAAAACACGATAGATGAGAGCCATTAAGACGAGGAACAGAACGCCGACGGCAGCAATAAGTAATCCGTTCATTGTATAGGTCAGTTAAAAGTTTTATTAAAATTTAGTTCTTATACTATATAGTAATTATTATATACTGTTAGTAAAATTGTTTTGTTAAAATTTATTAATCCCATAAAATATAGGTATAAATCTCAACTTCACTTTTCAAACTTAGTTGTATATAAAGTTATGTGAGTCTTTGAGAAATAAGCGTTTTGTAGTAGAAAAAGGTTTTCAAAACTTTCAGTTATTTTTGAAAGTTTTTTAATAACACTTAATATTCTCTTTACTAGGATACAAAAATAAGGTTTTTAAACCAATTTAAAAACCTTATTTCAGTTTAATTCTTACTTTGATTCAATTTATATTGAATCTTTATTTAGTTCTAAATCCTAAGTTTCGTGATTGTAAGCCTCCTCCAAAAGTGGGTGATTCTTTGCAACTAGAGGAGCTTTGGCTAAAGACATTCCTACTAAATAAGCAAATACACCTACAAATATAAATGGCATTCCAATTTCTAGGAAGCCAAATGAACCATGCTCACGAAGCGTACCTGGAGTAATCATTTGGTAAAAATCAAACCAGTGTCCGATAATTACTGTAATACAGATTACTTTCAAGATAGTCATTTTACGTTTTGCATTACGTGTCATCAATCCAAAGAATGGAATAATGAAGTTTACGAGTAAAATAATCAAAATATATTTTCTATAAATTGGACTAGAAAGACGCTCTACAAAATAAGCTGTTTCTTCTGGAATATTTGCATAATAAATAAGTAAGAATTGGCTAAACCAAATGTAAGTCCAGAAAATACTGAATGCAAATACAAATTTACCTAAATCGTGTAAATGGTTTTCGTTGATAAATTTCAAATAACCAGCTTCTCTCAGCATCACAACTGTAAGCGTGATAGCTGCAATACCAGCTACCCACCAACTTGCGAAGTGATACCAGCCAAACATAGTACTAAACCAGTGCGTATCAATAGAAAGTGTCCACCACCAAGCAGCGACTGAAGAAGTAACTCCAAAGAATACCACAAACGCAGCAGATAATTTTACCATATTACGATAATGCTTACGAATCTGTTTTGGGTCTGTAGCTTTATCTTCTGCTAATGAGTTTTTACGAGTAAAGAAATGAAATAAAAACCATCCTCCAATAATTACGATAGAACCTCCAATGAAGAAAGGAATATTCAAAAATGGTTGTTTTCCTGCAATGATAGAGTCGTAAGAAGCACTTGCTTTATCATACAGAGAAGCATCTGTCCAGTGGAAAATTTCATGGAATCCCCAACCAAAAGCAATGAGGAATAAGACCAAACCAACAGGTAAAAAAGAAGCAAATGCCTCAGGAACACGTTTGAAACCTGCTGACCAACCTGCCATAGAAATATATTGGATAGCTACCCAAAAAACTCCAATTACAGAAAGACCAACAAAGAAAATAACGTTAATCCAAAGATTTACCTTCACTCGGTTTGTCCAATGATATGCATGATGTCCACCTTCTGCTGCATGTTCTCCGTCTGCATGAACTGCATCAGGATTTTCAAGCGAAGAAAGTTCATTTCCAGTCATCTCTATGGCTGCATGGGCTTCTTCGTGATGCCCAGAATCTGTAGCCATAAAAAATAGTCCTATTAGAGAAAATAGTACTCCTATTCCAATTAGAATAAATATAGTTCGTTTTGCTTTTGCTGAGAAGATAAACTGTTCGTTTAGTGCTTCTCTATCAAAATGATGATCTTTGTGTGCAGCCATTGCGATTGATAAAGTTTATGTATAGTCTGCGAAATAATTTCTAAAGACAGTTAAGTAATTTTAATTTTCTAGAACTCCTTATTTAACAATTTAATTAAGGTTTTCCTTGTTGTAGTTGTTGTACATAATGCACTACTTTCCAACGCTCTTCGGGATTAAGCTGAACTTTTACAGGCCACATACGACCTTTTCCATACGTAATTACATGGAAAATCCAACCTTCATTCAAAGTCTTATAGCGACCTGCTGTATAATTAGGAACACCGTTATAAACAGCTCCTACTTTGCCATCGCCTTTTCCTTCATTTCCATGACAAGATGCACAATAGGTCAAGAAAAGCTGTTTTCCATCTGCTAATACTTGCTCGTCGTCTTTTGATAGAGGGCTTTTCCAAGTTCTTGCAGCAAGCTCTACGCTATCTCTGTGCATTTCATAAAACATTGAAGTTCCTTGTAACTCTTCAGTTTGATACTCCTGACGTTTTACTGTACCCACAGGAGGCATAAGCATATTAGTAACTTTCTTTCTTAGTTCAGGATTTTCTGCCAATTCTTCTTTTGTATAGTATCCATAAATAGATGTTGGAGAAGTATTGAAATAATCATCAATAAAAGAATACCAATGGTTTTCATTTTCCACTACTTGGCTAAGTGGTTCGTAAGGAACAGAATGATACATCTGAGGTGCATATTCAACTCCTGGATAATTTTCTTCTGCTCCACAACTAGCCAAAAGAGTAAGCATTGCAACTCCCAAAACAGTAGATAAAGTAGAAAATGTAAATGTATTAAATAGCTTCATTGCTTTTATTTTTTATACTAAATTAATCTGTATAATCAGACAGGTAATAAAATTATTTAGGACGGCTCGTAGAACGCACACCATACTTAAACAAATCACCCAAATATTTGAAGAAAGAGGGATTATTTTCTTCTTCTGTAAAATCTTTACGATTTACTTCTTCTGCACCTGCTTCTTGCAAAACAGTTTTGATTTCTGCTTCTGAAAGAGTGTTTTTTGCCAAATCAATAGCTACGATATGTTTATCATCTGTACTACGACGGTCAAAAATACGAGGAACTTTATACGGTTTCAAGTCTTGAGAAACCAAAAATGAACCTACCATTCCAAATGCTGAAAAAAGAACAGTCATCTCAAAAGATACAGGAACAAAATCAGGAATAGAAATAAAAGGCTTTCCCCCAATGATCATTGGCCAAAGTCCACCCATCATACCTGTTTGCATCGTAATCGCACAAGTAGTTCCTAATGCTCCAAACATAAAAGCTGCTTTTGGAAGCCACGAATGTCCGTATCCTAAATTTTTCTCCAATCCATGAACTGGATATGGGTTAAATACTTCGTAGATAGAAATTCCTTTTTCACGAATATGATCAATACCGTGTTTGAGGTCGTCTTCATCGCTATATACACCTAGTATATAATGTGTATCTACTTCCATTGTATTTGATATATGTGCCATAATTTTAATGTATTTTATATCGGATTCTTCATGAGTTATTTAATTGAATAATTTATTTTTAGAAAATTAAACAACATCAAAAGGATCTTTAATGGTATCTCTGTTTTTGTAAACGTGGTGGTTAGATGATTTCAATACTGCTTTTACTTCTGCCATGTTTATCACAGGGAAAAACTTAGCAAATAGGAAGAAGAGTGTAAAGAATAATCCAAATGTAAATACATAACACATTACATCCCACAGCGTTGGTTCAAAGTATGTCCAAGAAGAAGGAAGGTAATCGTTGTGAAGCGAAGTAACAATAATTACAAAACGCTCAAACCACATTCCGATATTTACAATGATAGACATGATAAATGTAAGAACGATACTTGTACGAACTTTCTTAAACCAAAATACTTGTGGAGAAATTACGTTACAAGTCATCATTGACCAATATGCCCACCAATAATCTCCTGTTGCACGGTTGATAAAACAGTATTGCTCATAAGGAACACCTGAATACCAAGCCATAAATAATTCTGTAATATAAGCAATACCTACGATTGAGCCCGTTACCATAATGATAATGTTCATCAGCTCGATATGCTCTAAGGTAATATAGTGTTGTAATTTGTAAACCTTACGAGTGATAATCATAAGTGTAAGTACCATTGCAAAACCTGAGAAAATCGCTCCTGCAACAAAGTAAGGAGGGAAAATCGTCGTGTGCCACCCTGGAATTACTGAGGTTGCAAAGTCCATACTTACAATCGTGTGTACTGAAAGTACAAGAGGTGTAGAAAGACCAGCCAAAATCAATGACAGAGCCTCGTAGTGAACCCATGCCTTTGCACCACCTACCCAGCCAAGACTAAGCGCACCATAAAAAATACGACCAAATTTAGTAACAGCACGGTCACGAATGGTCGCAAAGTCAGGCACAAGTCCCATAAACCAGAAAACAAGCGATACAGAGAAATATGTTGAGATGGCAAAAACGTCCCAAAGAAGTGGAGAGTTGAAGTTTACCCAAAGAGAGCCAAACGTATTTGGAATAGGTAATACCCAATAAGCTCCTAACCAAGGACGCCCCATGTGAACAATAGGCCAAACGGCTGCACAAATAACGGCAAAAATTGTCATTGCCTCTGCTGCACGGTTAATGGCAGTACGCCATTTTTGACGAAAAAGTAAAAGTACGGCAGAAATAAGCGTTCCTGCGTGACCAATACCTACCCACCAAACAAAGTTGGTAATATCCCAAGCCCATTGTACGGTTTTGTTCAAACCCCAACGACCAATTCCGTTCCAGAGCATATCGCCCAAAAACCAGCCTCCTGAAATAAGTAATGTTATAGCAAAAGCCATAGCAGCCCACCATAACGGAGCTGGATTATCTTCTACTCTTCCTGCAATATCCTGTGTAATGTCGTGATAAGTCTTATCACCTGTTACTAAGGGTTCTCGTACATCTGATATTATTTGCATGATGATGTAATGATGTTGTGATGATTATCTAATTATTTTCTTTATATATTTTGAAAGTAAGATTTGTAATTACTTATTTCTCTTTATAAGACCAATAGTTAACTACAAACCTCACTTATTTTTATTGTTTTTGCTTTTCTTAAAAGATTAAGACTGAGCAGCTTCTGTTGTTGTTTCAGTAGTTTGAGGTGCGCCAGAAGGAACAAACTGCTCTTCTTGGTTGCGAACCTTAGTCAAATACCAAACATTCGGACGAGTGTTAATCTCGTGAAGAACGTTGTAAGCACGTTTATCTAATTCAGGCTCTAACAACTTAACAATTTCGCTTTCTATGTTATTCAAATCTCCAAAAGTGATTGCATTTGTAGGACACGCACTAGCACAAGCAGTAACTACTTCGCCATCACGTACCTTACGACTTTCACGTTTTGCAGCTAATTTACCTTCTTGGATACGTTGTACACAAAGTGAACATTTCTCCATTACACCACGAGAACGAACTGTAACATCAGGATTCAATGCCATTTTACCAAGATCAGTGTTCATGTTGTAATCAAACTCTGAGTTATTGTGGTATTTGAACCAGTTGAAACGACGAACTTTGTAAGGACAGTTATTTGCACAATACTTTGTACCTACACAACGGTTGTATGTCATTTGGTTAAGACCTTCTGAACTGTGTGTAGTTGCAGCAACTGGACAAACCGTTTCACAAGGTGCATTATTACAATGCTGACACATCATTGGTTGGAATACAACTTCAGGATTTTCAGAAACTTTTTTAAGATTTGCATAATCTCCTCCGTCGTTTGTAGAAGCAGTATAATAACGGTCGATACGCATCCAGTGCATTTCACGACGATTTTCCACTTCTGTTTTTCCAACAACAGGAACGTTGTTTTCCATACTACAGGCTACCAAACAAGCCGAACAACCTGTACAGGTATTCAAGTCGATAACCATTCCCCAATGGTGAAGGTTATACTCAAAGGTGTCTGCTGCATACTGATCACGCTCACGCTGACGAACTAACCAATTATCTTCCGTTCCAGGTTTTGCAGTTTCTTTTTTATCAAATTTAGAAATTTCATCTTGGTCAGAGCCATAACCATCACTATCAATATCCCAAATTGAAATATCAGTAGGTTCTACTTTCTTACCATCCATTGTTACTTTAGGATCGTATTTTTTAGCGATTAAATTATCAACATCTTGATAATCTTTCAAGATAGCTTCTTGAATAATCGTTTCACGACCTAAGTAAGTTTGGTGGGTTTGAGTACGAGCAATTTTTTCTATTTCTCTGGCTGCTTTAATAGTTACACCTTTTGTACGTGTATATTGGATAAACCCATCACGCATAGAAAGCATTTTATAAGCATTTTCTCCTTTTGCTTCGAGAGAAACTTTTCCTAAGTTATTGTTATTTTCTTCTTTATGACCATAACCTAAAGAAATTGCAATCGTATTAGCTGGCATACCTGGCTGAATAATTACAGGCAAAGTATACTTTGCACCATCTACCTCAACTATTGCTTGTGAAGTTCTTACCTCAATAGTTTCGAATCCTAGTTCAGCAGCTTTTTGCATAGATACAAGAACAGCGTGTCCCCAAGTCAATTTTGTAATTGGGTCTGGTGTTTCTTGAATCCATGGGTTATTTGCCATTGAGCCTGTTCCCATTACAGGAGCAGCATAAACTACTAATTCTACCTCATCTCCTTGAACAGGAACAGTAGTTGTATAGTTTTTCTTAATATTAGCATCTATACTAGACCAATCAGCATCTTTGTATGAATTATCAGCAGACATAACAAGGGTTTCTTCCATAGTCGCTTCTTCTGTTTCTTCTGAAACAACTGTTGAAGTGCTATCAGAAACAACTGTAGCCATAAGAGATGAACTAGCAGCACGACCTTTTAGCATATGCACGCCATCATGTAATACTTTTTTCCAAAAGTTTTCAAAACCTTGTGAGCTAGAAGTATAATATGATTTTTGCCAAGTAGAACGAAGATATGTATAATAATCTCCTTCCATCCCTGCCCAAGCAATAAGGCTATCTTGAAACTGACGAGTATCAAAAATTGGATTGATAGTAGGCTGAACAAGACTTAAATGCCCAGCTTTTGGTTCAGCATCATTCCAAGATTCTAAATAATGACGGTCTGGAGTAAGATATGTACAATAATTTGCAGTTGAATCAATTCTATCTGATGTAGAAACTGACAATTTAGCTTTGGGAAGAGCTGCTGCAATATCGCCTCCTCTTGGGTGGTCATAAACAGGATTACAATTATAGAAAATTACACCTTTATTTCCACCTTGTAAATCTTTTATAAAATCTGTCATTTGCTTATCATCGCCTTTGCGCTGATAAGAAGGATTTTGCATATCAATCGTAGCACCGTAACTTCCTAATTTTTGATTGATTGCATTTACGATTTGCTGAACGTCTGGGTCATTTGAACCAGAAACTACAAGGGCTTTTCCGTTAGCAACTTTAAGGTCTTTGAGAAGTTGTTGATAGTTTTTATCTAAAACTGCATTTTCAAATTTGAAAGCTCCTCCAGCATCTCCACCAAGAGCTTTATAAAGAGCTGCTACAATAGCACCTTCTTGTGATGGAGAAATTGGCAAACGATAATCTGCCGATGCACCTGTGTTTGTATAAACTGATTCAATTTGATAATGACGAGACATCGTTGTTTTCTTCTCAGAAATTTTACGAGTTTTTGCATATTGTACTGAATGCTCTACTTGAGAAAGCCAAAAGCCTAAAAAGTCTGCATTGATAGAAACAATAAGCTCTGCTTTATCAAAATTATAACTTGGAACTACTTTTTTACCGAAACTACGGTAGTTAGCTTCCAGCATACCCGAAACAGAAACAGGGTCATAAGACACATGTTTTGCTCCAGTTTTAGCACAAAATTCATTTATAAGTTTTTGTGTAGTCGGACTTACAACAGTCTGACTAACCAAACGAAGA
Source organism: Flexibacter sp. CG_4_10_14_3_um_filter_32_15 (assembly GCA_002784125.1). Taxonomy (GTDB): domain Bacteria; phylum Bacteroidota; class Bacteroidia; order Cytophagales; family Bernardetiaceae; genus Bernardetia. The sequence continues at coordinate 26,838 of PFKD01000099.1, read as the reverse complement.
TCAGAACCTAGAGAAGAAATTGTTGAAGAAATTTCAGTATCAATCGTTTTCCAATCTGCTTTTTCTTTTCCTTTTAATGGATGTTTTACTTTCTCGTTGTCATACAATCCTAAAATAGATGCACTAATACGAGCATTTACTTTTCCTTTAGAAAGAGGTGAAAATGCGTTTCCGTCTGCAAAGATAGGACGACCTTCACGAGTTTTGATAACTACTGGACTTGCCTCACCCCCTTCTATAAATGTAGAAGCATAGTAATTTGGAATAGTAGGAATTACCTCCTCTGGTGCAGTAAGGTATGGAATTGCATGTTTGACAGGAGCTTCACAGGCAGTCAAAGAAACTGCTGCTACACTAAATCCCATCACTTTTAAGAAATCACGACGAGAGCTTTTAGTAACATCATTGTCATCTTCTTGTGTATTATCACCATAAGCATCTTTTATTTTAAGATCTTGTGGGAATTCTTTTTCAGCGTTTTTGATAAATTCAGGGTCGTTCTTTAGTTGTTCGATGCCCTTCCAATATATGCGTTCACTTAATTTCATTTTTGTAGGTTTAAGTAGTTGGGCGATAGATTAATAGTGACATTTAGAACATTCCAGCCCACCAATATCTTCAACTTTGAGTGGTTCTTTAGAAGTAGATTCATGCAATTTGATAAGATTATCATAATAATCATTTCCTTTTGCATTTACGTCCCACTGACGGTGGCAGTTGATACACCACCCCATAGTAAGTAGCGAAACTTGTTGCACTACTTCCATTTCTTGAATTTCACCATGACAAGTCTGACATTCAATCCCCCCCACTTTTACGTGTTGAGAGTGATTGAAATAAGAAAGGTCTGGCAAGTTATGTACACGAACCCACTGAATAGGCTCATTTTTTTCAATAGCGTTATAGATTTTTTGAATCTCTGGAGAACCACGACGAAGTTCGCCATGACAGTTCATACAAACATTTGCAGAAGGAATAACGGCAGACTTGCCTTTTTCTACTCCTGAATGACAGAATTTACAATCAATTTCATATAAACCTGCATGTAGTTTGTGAGAGAATTTAATCGGTTGAGTAGGAGCATATCCTTGCTGAACACCGATTGTCCAAAGTCCTGCAAAAAGTTCTTTTGCTCCTACAGCTACCAGCACGAATAGTACGACACCGATAAAACCTGGACTTGTAAAGAAGGCTTTGAAATCAAATATAGATTGAGTAACTACTGTATTTTCGTCTTCCTCTAGTTTTTCACGCTTCAGATAATTAGAAAGCACCGAAGTAAGAACAACTAATACTAAAGCAACTACCAATAAGATAGCAATAAGGGCGATTACAATTCCTAATAAAAGACCAGAGTTGGCAGTTCCCCCCTCTTGACCACCTCCACCAGTATCTCCACCAGTAGCAGCAACAGCAGCCGTAGGAACAGGAACAGTACTGATATAATCTAAAATAGCAGCAACTTGTTCGTCTTTGAAGAAGTCGTGATTAGGCATATACTGCTGATACTCGTCATAGAGTTTCTTCGCATAAGCGTTTCCAGAATTGATAGTTCTTTCAGGGTACTTAATAAAGTTGATGGTAGCAGCACGACTTCCCCAACGCCCTTCTGCACCGTTCAATGCAGGACCTACCACTTTTTTATGAACAGCGTGACACTGAGCACAGTTTCCATCGAAGAGTTCTTTTCCTTGTGCAATTACTTCAGGACTTGCTCCAGCAGCAGCATCTGCACCATCTGTTGTTGCAGCCGTTTCATCCGTAGTTGTTTGAGCTGTTGTGTCTTGCTGTGCATAAACACTCTGTGTAGAGAGTACTGTTATGGTAGAGAAGACCAAAAGCATCAAAGCAAAACAAAAAGCACTTCCTGTGACATTTCTTTTGAGGTTACGTTTGTGAGAACGAATCCTATCAGAATATGATTTTTGTATTAGTAGTTGTTTGAATAACATATTTTTTAAATAATATAGGTGGCAAGCACAAAATAATATGAAGTTAAATTATTGGATAGCTTTACTTCAATGAAATTTCATTGAAATTTGAACTAATATTTTAGCTACTATGAAGCTGTGCTGTTTTCGTTTACAAAATTAGTATGCGTATTGGTTTTTATCAATGTTTATTTGAAATTCTATTGAATTTTATTTTTTGACGAAAAACCCCAACTTATTGATTTACAGACTATTGTATTTTTTCAAAAAATCTTACTATCTAATTTAAAATGATTCTAAATAAATTTAAAGTCTTTTTTGTTTAATTATTTTTGCTAAAGGAGGAATTTTTTAGACAAACAGTTGATTTTATCAAATACATATATTTTCGTGTATTTCAGAATTTCCTTCTTACTTAAAGCAATTTACTAATGGAGATAAAAATTGTTTTATAAAAATCAAAATTTTCTAAAACTAGAAAAATAGATTTCAACCTTTCCTATCTGTTTGCTAATTACTTGATATATGCGAAGTATAGGGGTATGAAATGACGTTCGAATTATAATTACAACTCAAAAATATTTCTTTTGTCATTAAAAACAAAATTTATTTCGCTACTATTCATAACAAATTTCAAAAAAAAAGAAAAAAGCACATTTTTTGAGAAAAAACAGAAAAAATATTCTATTTTAGCTTTTTTTGATAAAAATTTTGATTATCTTTGCACCCTTAGTTTTCGAAAACACTAAACCTTAGAATTATGTCAGTTACTAGATTAGAACGCAAATTGAAGCGTCGTCGTCGTGCATCTGTTGCTCGTGACAAGATGCTCAAAAACAATAACTTTGTACCTCCAATGCTTAATGTAGATGTTGAGGCAATCAAAGCAGAATTTGAGAAAAACAAAAAAGCGTAGGTCTATCTATAAAGACCAAAACATAAAAAAAACCTTCATTCTAATTTTAGAATGAAGGTTTTTTTGTGGAGTATGATTTCAATATGATAAAATAAATAAAATGAGCTTTATCGTTGATTTAATCAAAACTGAATTACATCATGTTTGTCATCATTCCTTACTCACAGCAAATCCCACTACCAAAACATCATCTATTTGAGGTTCGTTGCCTTTCCATTTTTCCATGACTTCTTCTAAAGTAGAGCGTTGATTTTCTAAGTTATGAGCTGTTTTATCTTTAGTATTCATATCTACTAATAGCTTTTTGAAATTTTTGGACATAAACTTTTTACTTATTTGTCCATCACCTCCAAATTGATCGACATAGCCATCGGAAGATAGATACACATTCATTTCTCCATTCAAGTCAATAGAATGGGTCGTAAACTCTCGTTTTTCTCCTTTGTTTTGCCAGCCTCCAATGGCTTTTCTATCTCCTTTTATTTCTTCAAAACCTCCATTCTTTACAATCCATAAAGGACGGTTTGCACCTGCAAATTCTAAGGTATTTTCCTTTCTATTTATGACACACAGCGCAATATCCATTCCGTCCCTAGAGGTACTTAGAATATTTGAGCTTGACTCATAATCTTGTTTTAAGATAGTACGAACGCCTTTATGCAATTCTTCCAAAATCTCAGAAGGATAAAATAATTGTTTCTCATTAATGATTTGATTGAGCAAGTTGTTTCCAATAATAGACATAAACGCCCCTGGAACTCCGTGTCCTGTGCAATCTACGGCTGCAATAACGGTCTTTTGTTCTTCTTTATGCTCCGAAATCCAATAAAAATCTCCAGAAACAATATCTTTTGGCTTAAAAAACACAAAATGCTCTCCCAAAATCGCATCTAATTCTTGTTTAGGAGGCAAAATAGCTTCTTGAATACGCTTTGCATACTTTAAGCTATCTGTTACTTTCTGATTCTGACTTTGTAATTCTATTGTTTTTTGCTCCAAATCGGCTGTTCGTTCTGCTACCAGTTGTTCTAGTTTTTGATTTTGAGATTCAATTAAATAACGTTGTTTTATTTCATTTTCTATTTTCTGATTTTTTTCTGCAATCGTTTTTTTGGCGAGTTGGCTTTTCAATACATTTATACGGTCTGCAAGTCCTAGAGATAATAAAATAACTTCTAAAGCAGAGCCGATTTGTATGGCATACGTCGTAATAAAATTGGTGGACAAAAGCCCAAAACCTTTAAAAATACTACACAAAATACCCATCCAAAACAATGACCAAGCTATCAAGAAATAAAGAGCTGATTTGTAGCCTTTTCGATAACTCATCACACCCATATAAAAAAGCAAGGTGGTAGCAACTATTCCAGTGATAGAACTTACTTTTATCATAACTTTATAAGGAAGAATAAAAGTTAAGAAAAGTTCCATAATGATTAGTGCTACAAAAAACAGCACCATTTTATCTATTTTGGGAAGGGATTCTTCTAAATGCAAAAACTGCCGAGCAAAAAGAAGAGATATAAATGAAAAAAAAGTAATAGAAAAAGGAACAGCAATATCATTAAAAGGATAAAAATTCCCCCATAAATATTGAAATCCTAATCCATTAAAGGCAAGTTGAAAAAGCGCAATCGAGGCAATGGTAAGGACATAATATAAATAGGCTCTATCCTTCAAAGAGAAAAATATAAATAAATTATAGAAAATCATCACGACAATTATTCCATAATAAATACCAAAACCAAATCTATCATTGGCTGTCTGTTCGCTAAAGGCTTGGGGTTGCCAAAGAACCAAAGGAAAAGTCATTGTACCTTGTGTTCGGAAGCGCATATAATAGGTTTTTGTCTTTCTAGCTCCAAGATCTACTACAAAAAGGAAGTCTGCATCTTTTATTTCTCGCTTATTATAGGGCATTTTATCTCCCAACAAGCGTACTTGTATAATATTTTGTGCGCTATCCACTTCATACAACCAAACCGAATCTAAGGCAGGATACTGAATTTCTAACCAACGAATTTGATTGACACTAGCTGTGTTTTCGATTTTAAACCTACACCAATACGAAGAAGAAGTATAACCAAAATTAGGTTTTGCTTCCGTAGAATTTTCGAAATCTAATGTTTTGATAGCTTCTTGTATCGACAAAAACTCTGTTTTGTCTTCTGCAATTTGAGAAGAGCTAGAAATAATTATTTTTTCTTGTTGTGGAGAAACCCAAATTTTCTCAAGTGGTTTGGAATCATTATTTTGAGCTTTTACCAAAAAAACAGGAATAGAGATAAGCAAAACCATTAAAAATAGTCTTAAATAGGTTTTGTACTTGTTTTCTCTATTTATCATATCCATTTTAATAAAACTTCTTTTGAAGGTGAGGTTATTGCTTTTTCTTAATAAAACGAACTTGAATTTCATTTGATTTATTTTCTTTTTTCTTCTTTTCTGCACTTCTATCAGTTGGAAATACAGCTCCCATATTCAAAATATCTTCTAAGGCATTTATAGTAAAAGGGTAAGTTTCTCTATCTTCGTAGGCTTTTTTCAAATCTCCTTCTACTGGCATATTATTATCTATGCGATTTTGTAACCAATCTTCATAGGCTATATCTTCATCAATTTGATTGAGTCTTTTCTGTTTTTCAAAAAATTCGGAAGCAGTCATAATATAGTATTATTTTAGAAACGAATATAAAACAAAAAATTGTATTTTCTACTCATTTGCTTCTAAATTATTGAATTGAGTATTTTTACTAAAAAATCACTTCAAAAACATTTCCATTTTTAGTTAAAATTTTGAATAAATAGGAACTAAAAAATAATTTTCAGTTTGAAATCTAGTGGAGTCTAAGATTAGGCTTTATTTTTGTATTTTTGGCAAAATACTACTTAAACAACTCTAAAGCAACAACTTAAAGATTAAAATATACGACTACTCAAATCTGATACTTTTTATTAATACTCCTTATTTGCTTATTAAATGCTCTTTTTGATATGATAATTCGAATAGCTTTTTTACTTTTATTCACTCTTGTAAGTTTTAGGTCTGTTAGAGCGCAAAACTCACTTTTTTCTGGAAACTACCTTTGGAATTGGGCAACTGTCAATCCTGCTGCAGTAGGTTCTGAAAATGCACTAGATATAAAAATGAATTATCGCAGGCAATGGAGTGGAATAGAAGGTGCGCCTACTTCTTTTTCATTTTTGGTACAAAGTCCAGTTTCTCAAAAAGCAACGGAGGTTTTAGCTCCCACTTATCATGCAACAGGAATAGAAGCCTATCATAATGAAGCTGGATTATGGAGTGAAACAGGGATTTATGCTCGTTACGCCTATCATTTAACACTTTCACAGCGTGATGAGTGGGATGCAAACTCTAGACTTCGAATGTCTTTTGGAGCTAGTTTTGGACTCAAAACGATTGGTTTTGATGCTTCAAGAGCTACTCTATACAATCCGAATGACAATGCGATTCAGAATAATCAACAAAGTACAATTCCTGATGCAAATATTGGTATTTGGTTAAGAAATGACCGTTTTTTTGGTGGTTTGGGTGTCTATCAATTATTTGAAAATAATGTAAATATTGGACAAAACGATAATTTAGAACGCTATTACAATCTATCAGCAGGTGGAAATATAAATCTTACTGAAAATTTTATTCTCTCTCCTTCATTTTTGATGAATCTAAACAAAACAACAGATATAAATTGGGATTTGAATACAAAACTAGCTTATAATGATTTGCTTTGGACAGCTATAAATTACCGTCATCAAAGAGCTATTCAAACTTTTTTGGGTACTCGTATTACATCTTGGTTAGATATTGCTTACTCGTATGAGTTTTCCACGTTCATAAAAAATAATGAAAACAATTTCAATTCATTAGGAACAACAAATGAAATTCTGATAGGAATTCGTCTTTTCAATAAAAACATAGATTCAGACACAAAAAGGAACTCTATTTTTTAAAATTCTGCTCAATAATAAAATACTATTTTGATTTCCTCTTTTCAAAAATAAACCATGAAAAATTATTTATTCTCCTTTCTCTTAACTCTATTTTTTTGCAGCTATTTTTCAATTACTAGTTTTGCACAATATGAATATAATGTCATTGCAAATGATTCTTTGGCTTTAATCGATATTTATCAAGCGACAAACGGCAGAAATTGGTCAGACCCTTGGCAACTCAATCAAAATGTAACTACTTGGAGTGGTGTATCAATAGAAAATAAGCGTGTTGTAGGTCTTAATTTGAATGGACGTAGACTTGTAGATAGCCTTCCCAATTCATTAAACAGACTTTCAGAGCTAAGAAGTTTGAATATTTCTTCTAATAATCTGACGGGTTCGTTAGAAATGCTTACTTCACTTTCTAATCTGAAATCATTGAGTATGGCAGCAACCAATTACAAAAGAAGTTATGGAAATGTTCCTTCTATTTTTGGGCAGATGCGCCAACTCACTTACCTAAATATTGCTCAAAATGGTTTTACAGCTCCTATTTCAGATACAACAGGATTTTTTTTATTGACTAATTTGGAAGAATTATATGTAAACTCTAATAGTTTTGCAGGAACAATGCAGTCTGAATTTGGAAATTTTAGAAATCTCAAAAAATTTAATATCTCGGCTTCTCGTTTTTCTGGAGTTTTGCCAAACTCATTGAAAAATTTGACACAATTAGAAGAGTTTTATCTATCAAATAATAATTTTAATTCTGATTTGGGAGAGATTATTTCAGTTATACCTAATTTGAGGGTTTTGTCAGCAGCTTTTAATCAATTAGGCAGAAATAGAGAATTACCACTTCCATTGTATAATCTAAGCAGACTGACCTATTTAGATTTGTCTAATAATGAATATAAACTCTATATTCGCCCACAGATTTCGAATTTGCAAAACTTACAAACACTTTTATTACAGAACAATAAATTATCTCAAAATCTTCCTATTTCAATAGGTAACCTATCAAAACTTGTAACTTGTAACCTTTCTAATAATTTATTGGAAGGAGAAGTGCCTATACGACTATATTATGCAACTTCTCTCAGAACACTCATTCTTTCTCACAATAAATTTAAAGATACTTTACCGACTGGTCTGCGTTTGCCTAGCGTTCTTTCTTATCTTGACCTTTCACATAATTTATTCCAAACAGAACCTCTTGAATTATTACCAAATTCTCCTATCAATGCAGATTTAGTATATTCTCTCAATTCTTTTACTAATTTATCTTATTTGGATTTATCTTTCAACAAGTTAGAACATTTTGAAAAAATTGATTTTTATGATTTAAGAAATTTGGCAATCATAAAATTGAATAACAATAAATTAAATGGAGAACTTTCTGAAAGAATAGCGACAGTTTCTTCTCTTAATTTACTCAATATTTCCACCAATCAATTTAGAGGAACTTTGCCTTCTCAAATAGGAAATATGAGAAATATTCAGACTTTTATTGCCTCTAAAAACAATTTTGAAGGAAAAATTCCGAACTCATTTTTTATACCTTCTTCTGCACTTCGTTTACTAGATTTAAGTAGTAATAATTTTTCAAAAATAGGAAAAATAGATTCACTCACACGTTTACAGAATCTAAATGTGAGTAATAATCGCCTTACTTTTGAAGTTTTGGAAGGGCATGTTTGGAAAGTGCAAAACTTTACTTATTCTCCTCAAAAAAATATTCCCATTATCGAACCTTGTTATTTGGAAGTACAAACAGCAGGAAAATACAATCATTATCAATGGTTTTTTAATGGAGATTCAATTCAAAATGAAACCGATTCAGTTTTGGCTGCCAAAAGAATAGGAACTTACTTTGTAAAAATAAAAAATGATAGTGTTCCTAATTTGATTCTTCAATCTGAAAATGCAATTATTACAGAATTTACTGTTCCTGATAATGGCTTTCCGAATGAAAATTTTAAAGACACTACCTTTTGCGACCCTTTTGAATATGAATTAAGAGCAACTTCAAATGCAGTAGAATATCTTTGGAGTACAGGCGATACGACACAAAATATAATTATTTCAGAAGAAGGAGTTTACACCGTTTGGGTCGACAATGGGTTTTGTACAGTCGTGGACACAGTAAAAATAAAATTTGCAGGAGTAAAAAATAATACGATTTCCTCTTCTCAACGAATTTGTAGAGGAGAAATGCCAAGCCTTCTGACAGGCGATTCTTCGCTTATAAATCATACGTATTTATGGCAATCTTCGACTGATAGTTTGCGCTGGACAGACTTAGATAGTACGCTCAATTATCAACCTAAAGAATTAGCTACTTCGACTTATTTTAGAAGAAAAGTAACTCCTGACACACTTTATAACTGTGATGCAAAATATAGTAACGTCATTTTGATTGAAGTTTCTAATCTTAAAATCGAAGCAAAAACTACAAATGTTTCTTGTTTTGGTGGAAATGATGGAAAAATTGATTTAGAAATTACAGGAGCTTTTGGAAATTATGAAGTTTTGTGGGAAAATGGAACAACTCAAAACTCCTTAGAAAACCTTACAAAAGGAAATTATACAGTAAAAGTAACTGATGATTTGGGCTGTCAAGATTCATTAATAATTGAGATGTCAGAACCTCAATTATTAGAAGCAAATTTAATTGTAACCGAAGCAACTTGTAATTCTGCACTCAATGATGGAAAAATTGATTTAGAAATAAGAGGAGGAACAGAACCATACAGAACTATTTGGACGTATCAAAACAGAACTATTGCAGCAAATACAAATCAAATTTCAGATTTAGAACCAAACGAAACAGAAGCCTATCAAGTCAAAATTACAGATGCAAAAGGTTGTGAAATTACGTTATCAGATTTTGTGATTCGTAGAAAACCGATTGATACTCGTTTTGAGTACGAATATGAAAGTTATTGTAGATTAGAAGTCAATCCAAAACCTATAATTTTAGGCAACGAAAACGGCTTTTTCTTTACAACTGATACAGGAATTTCTTTAGATTCTTTGAGTGGAGAAATTAAATTAAATCAATCTAATCAAGGAATTTATAAAATTGTCTATCAAGCAGACGAATGCTCGGCTGATACTATTTTTGTAGAAATTAATGAAGATTGTTTTGCAGGAATTCCGAATACATTTACACCCAATAATGACGGAACAAATGATACTTGGCAAATTCCATTTTTAGAGCGTTATCCAAATGCAGATATTGAAATTTTTGATAGAACAGGTAAAATTCTTTTTACTCAAAAAAATGGCTATCGCAAAGAATGGGACGCACTTCTGAACGGAATGAAACTCGCTGAAGGAACGTATTATTATAGAATTCGAATTAGTGATTCTTTGAAACCAATTATGGGATATATTTCGGTGGTGCGCTAATAAATTCTATCATTAATATCTGATTACAGACGATTGCTAAGGGAAAATACACATACATTAAAATTAATATTTGTGTGTTCAGTTCTGAGGAAACAAACACACAGCTTTAAATATAAAAAAACTGATTCAAGTATCACTACTTAAATCAGTTTTTATTATCTACAAAGATTTAAAAACTTGCCTTTGTTGGTATTTTAGAATAGCAACACCAACAAAAAACAAATTAAGCATTCGCAGTTTCCAAAACTTGTTTCATTGTAAGTCCAATATTTGCAGGAGAATCTACTACGTGGATTCCACATTCACGCATGATACGCATTTTTGCTTCGGCTGTATCATCTGCACCTCCGATAATTGCACCTGCGTGTCCCATACGTTTTCCTTTTGGAGCAGTTTGTCCAGCAATAAAACCAACAACTGGTTTTTTATTGCCTGTTTCTTTAATCCAACGAGCAGCATTTGCTTCTAAGTTTCCACCAATTTCACCAATCATAATGATTGCCTCAGTTTCTGGGTCATTCATTAAAAGTTCTACGGCTTCTTTTGTAGTTGTTCCGATGATTGGGTCGCCACCAATTCCGATTGCAGTAGAAATACCCAAACCAGCTTTTACTACTTGGTCAGCAGCTTCATACGTCAATGTTCCCGATTTAGAAACGATTCCGATTTTACCTTTTTTGAATACAAAACCTGGCATAATACCTACTTTTGCTTCATTTGGTGTAATTACTCCTGGGCAGTTAGGACCTACCAAACGACAATCTTGTTTGTCCATTACATACGCCTTTGCTTTTACCATATCCTGTGCAGGAATTCCTTCTGTAATAGCAATAATTACTTTGATTCCAGCATCAGCAGCTTCCATAATCGCATCAGCAGCATAAGCAGGTGGTACAAAAATAATTGAAGTATCAGCCTTTGCATCTTCAACAGCATCAAGAACGGTGTTATAGACAGGCAAACCTAAGTGCAAAGTTCCACCTTTGCCTGGTGTAACTCCACCTACTACATTTGTTCCGTATTCGATCATTTGCTCGGCATGGAAAGAACCTTCTTTTCCAGTAAAACCTTGAACAATAATTTTAGAATCTTTATTTACAAGTACGCTCATAGTCTGTATAGTTATTTTTTGTGAGTGTAAAAAATGATATAGACAAAAATACCTTTTATTTTGATAAAATAATAATTATGAGATTATGATTTTGGAAAAATGTTGGAAATTACTGTAGCTCATTCTTTAGAGTGAGAAGTATATAGCACAAGAAAGTAGGTAATTACTTCTCATTATTATTACTCATTCTTCAAATGGTCTAAATATAATATTCCGTCAAGGTGGTCTATTTCGTGTTGAAAGATTACAGAAGTAAAACCATCAATGATTTCTTGGTGCAGTTTTCCGTCTAAAGTTTGGTATTCAATCGTTATTTTGTCTGGACGAATTACTTTTTCTCTACGGTCTGGAATAGAAAGACAGCCTTCCATTGTTTCTTTTACTTCATCGCTATATTTAATGATTTTAGGATTGATATAGACTTCAAAAGGCATTTCTTCTTTTACTTTATCAAATCGTTTTACCCAAATAATACGTTTATTGATTCCTACTTGTGGTGCAGCAATTCCTACTCCTAATGAATTGGGGTTACGAACTGTTTTGAAAAGTCGGTGTACGAAATAATGAATCGTTGTATCTGTTGGATTAAATGCTACTTCTTGAGATGTTTTTCTCAAAAAAATAGAATCCTCTTTATTGGTAATTTTCCAAACACGCATCGCTTGACTAGAATCTTGCTCATAAATCAATTTTAGTTCTTCGTCTGAAAAAAAGGAAGTACTAGAAGTAGATAATAAATTAGTTTTGCAAGAATTAAGAATAAGTAGTGCAAATACGAATAAGAGTATGTAGTTTGATTTCATTTTTTATAAATTTATAATAAACCTGTCAGACACTTTCAAGTGTCAGTACAGTTAAAAGTGAATTGTCTGACACCTTAGAGGTGTTCTGACAACAAATATATACTAAATTCAATTTTCAACTAGTATAGTGTAAAACTATTCAATTTTTAGTCAAAAAAAATAAGCAATTACATTTTATTGTAATTGCTTATTCTTCATTAATTGGAAGAGATATTTGTCCGATTATTTAATTATCATAGCTGTTTTTTTTCAGTTACCAGTTACCAATAATTAGTAACCAGTTAATTTCAAGTGTTTTATAATCTTATGCCGAAGCTAAACGCATTCAGTTTTGGTAAATTAGAGTTTTCTGTGAAGAGTGTATTGATGTCATAATTGAAGAAAAGACGTACACCACTAGCAAATTTGTTTTCTCCAATTCCAATTTCTGCTCTTACACCATATCTCCAATCATTTAAACGGAAGTTAGAATGTTCTTTATCTTTCTGACGGTCGCCACCATCGTAATAAACAATTTTGGTATAACTGCCTACTCTGTATCCTGCATATCCACCAAAGGCTAATTTTAGACCTCGTTTGTTGTTTTCTGCAAAATCTAAATGAACCATTAAAGGCAAATTGATATAAGCAGCCGTTAGTTTTGATTTGTCCAACGACGTTTCATATTCTGGAAAATCAACTCCATTTCTTGTTTCTAAGGCGTAATTATCTCCTGAAAACATAAAGTTATTCCAAGAGACTTCTAAGCCATATTGTATCAAAAATGGACTTTTCTTTCCACCAATTTGAGTTTTGAACATCGAGCCAAAGGCAAAGTAACGAGAACCCCAAGAGCGCAATTCATACGGTTTTCCTGTTGGTGTTTCTCCAAAATTTCCATTCTGAAAATAGTTATTCAATCCAAAATCAATCGGAATTTGATGGCGTGTTCTTCTCCAAAATGTATTTCTATCTTCTTTATCATCGTCATCACGTTCAATACGAATTCCTCTTGAACCAATAATGATAGTACGTGTTTTGGTATTTCCTTCTATTTCAAACGAATCTTCTTTTTTAGAATCGGTTTCTATTTTTTCTTCGCTTGTTGTTTCGATTTCGCCATTATTTTGATGCGCTTCTTCAAGGTAATTGGCTGTTCTTTGCATAATCAAATTCCAATCAAGATTACGAATTTCTTTTGCATCTTTTGGGTTTTGAATATAAACAGTTACTTTACTACTATCGCCAAAATCAATAAGTACCGTATCGGCTTGTGATTGAGCAAAAGAGTTTGAAGTAATAAAGAGTGTAAATCCAACCATTAACATCAAAACAAAAAATGTTTTTAGAGTAGATAGATTAATCTGCTTGGATTTCATTGTTTTGATTAGATTGATTAGTAGTTGTTTTTTCGGTTGCTTTTTCATTATTCGGAAGTATATTTTGTAAATTAACTTTTTTACCAGTTTTTAGATTCCAAACTTCTTTCAAGACATTTTTTGCTTTATCAAACTGTGAAGGATTTTCATTTGTATCAAACCCTGTTGCTTGACTTGTATTCATCATATTTTCATTATTTCCTACCTTAACAGTAATCGCAACAGTCTGATTATCAAGGTTTAATTGATGTGTAGAGGTGCTATTTTTTTCTTTTTTAGTAGAAAAATCTGAATTCTGAACTACAAAATCACTTGCCCAAACATTGTCTGCAATGTGTGTGCTTGGATTCGTAAATGTCTTATCATTCATTTTATCCTGCGACTTTTGATTCTTGATTTTGGTTTGGTCTTTTTCAAGACTGGCTACTGCTTTTTCAATAGGGTTTTGAGAAATAATTTCTTTTACCTTTTGAGTTTTAGAAACAGTATTTATTTTATTAATTGTTGGGGGTATTTGTTGCTTAGTAGATGCGATTGCATTTGAAGAGGTTGCTTCTGAATTTTGATTTTTTTCTTTTTTATTTTCTGAATTTTCAGCCAAAACTAGAATTGAATTTTCTGTTTTATTCAAATCATTTGTTAGTTCTGTTTTATCAGAATTAGCAATCGTATTTGTATTTATGTCATTTGAATCAGAAGGCGCAAAAAAGACAGCCCAAACCAAAAGTGATGCAGCAATACCACTCAGAGCCGACCAAATAGGAAGGTAAGAACGTTTTGCAATCGTTTTTGTAATGGGAGCAGCTTCTCCTTTTTTGTCTGCTAATCCGTGTTGAATTCTTCTCCAAACGTGGTCTTCAGTAGGAACAGCATGATTTTGTAGAGCTGCCTTAAAAAGAAGGTCTAACTCTGAATCAGAATTAAAATCATTTCCAGAAAAGTTATTTTTTTGATTGTCCATTATGACGTATATGTTGTAAAAAGATTTTTTAGAATCTCTTTGTAAAAGGCAAATTTTTTATTTTTTTTATGACACTTGGAAAGTGTCAGCTAGATTTTATAACACAAAACTTTGAACAGATTGACTATTCAATGTATCGTCTGTATTTGTATCTATTTGTTCTAACCATTTTTTGAGTAATGCTCTTGCTCTACTGAGTTGAGATTTTGAGGTGTTTTCAGAAATTCCCAATTTTTCAGCAATTTCTTTATGAGAAAATCCTTCAATCGCATACATATTAAAAACAGTTCGGTAGCCGTCAGGTAATTGTTTGACTAAAGAAAGCAAATCTTTTGTTTCTAAAGCCGTAGAAGCTGGATTATTTTTTCCTTTATAATCGGCATTTTCTATTTCTTCCATAAACACTTTTTTGCGTTTTCGGATAAGCCCTAGAGCTTCATTGCTTACAATTCTGCGAATCCAACCTTCAAAACTTCCTTCGCCTTTGAAAGAATCCAAATGTTCGAACACTTTCATAAAAGCAGTAACTAGCACATCTTCGGCTTCGTGATGATTGCCTACATAGCGCAAAGCGACACCGAACATTTTACCAGAATGCTGTTCATAAAGTTGTTTTTGAGCTTTACTACTACCGTTTTTACAGGCTTCTATCAGTTCGCTTTCCGATAGTTCTTGAGTAGAGCGTTCTTTATTGCGAAGAAATCCGAACATAAAATTATTTCATAAAAAGGGTTGAATACGTATTTTTTTAAAGAAATACGTCAGATTAAGTTGTTTTTGTTTCTTGCTTAATTAGATGCAGAATGTTTTGAGAAGGTTGCGTGATGGGTTGAGATTTTTTAGAAAAAAATAATAGAACCTAAAAGAATGAGAATGAAATTATGTATTTTTACTTTTAACCAGAAATGTACAATTACTTATGGAAATAGAAGACTTTTACATTTTTCTAGGTTATTCACTCACTCGCATTCCTCAATGGGGACATTCTCGTACTTTGATAAGTATTTTAGAGCGATTTGAATTGACTGAATTTTTTAATAAAAATTATTTATCTAAAGAAGATTTTGAAGTAGAAAAAGAATTTTATAGCAGTCAAAAGAAAATTTGAGTACAAAGAATGCGAACCAGCTTTAAAGCGAATTAGAGAATTTATTCCTAAAGAAAAAGTAGAGTTTTATAATTTGATTTTAGGAATTGAGGAAGAATAATAAAACAGTTATTTCTACCTCTTCTTTCTTGATTTGTTTTACTTCTTAAATCTGACTTCATACTTCTGACTTTATTTAATCCTCCAAAGTCTGTAAATCTTTCCAAATACGCTGAATGACATTCTCTTCTTTTGGATTATAGACCCAGTTGTGGTCAAAAACTTCTAAAATTTCGGCATTTGCATTTTGAGCAATCGCCAAACTATGAAAACGAGTATCTTTTTGGCGTTCGGTTTCCATTCGTTTAATAAAATCTTCTCTGAGCGAATACATCACAAAATCAGAAACCATCAAAACATCAGCATCTTTAAAATCATTTTCCTTTAAAAGCGTCAAAGTTTCAGAAAGCGCAGGTGTTGCATCTGTTCCACCATCAAAAGACATAGAAAGAAAATCTACAATTCTGTCCAACGATTCGGCAATATCGTCTAAGCGAATTTTCTTTATTCCTACTGAAAATGAAATCAAATACGCCTTTCTACTTTCCTTTGCAGCCATTTTCATAATAGCAAAACAGAGCGTTTTGGCAATCTGTGAAGGCGTTCCCTGCATTGAGCCACTTGTATCAATACAAACTATAAATGCTCCTTTTTCTTTCTTCTTTTGATGTTGATGCGAAAAAGTTTCTTCTTCTGAATTAAAAATAGTCTTTGTTCCTTCATACTGAAAAGATAATAATTGACTATCAGCATATTTTTTCAAAAACATCCATTCTGTTTCTGGATTTCCTAAAAAAGCAATTTCGGAAGGCAAAACGGTATTCAAATCGTTACTCATTCGTGTTCCGTTTATTTCAGAACGCAAATGTGGGTCTTTTACTTTTGATTGATAAACGACAACTTCTTTATATTCTTCTTCTTCAGTTTCGATTTGCGCCTCACGCATTTTTCCTAATAAATCTACCAGTTCTTGAATAGCCGTTTCGTTTTCCAAAATAGAAGCATATTTTTCTAGAGCTTCAAAACCTGTTTTTTTCCAAAGCGCTTGAGACAAATCCCAATAGCGACCGACTTCCATAGCAAAAGGAGAAATTAGTTTGCCTAATTTTTCCAAATCATCTGCTTTTTGATAGAGTTTTTGAGAAAAATCTTCACTTGCTTCTTCCAAATATTGGGCTTGAAATTCTAACCATTTTGCAGTCAGTAAAGCGTCCCATTGTGCGAGCAAATCAGCAATCAAAATGTCTAAAGGAATCTTTTTTTCTGCTTGTGGGTCATAATCTGCCGATAAAACAAATTCTTTACTTTGAGGAATAAGGTCTTTAAATTTTTGAGTATAGAAATTTGCATCCAATTCTTCTCTATCATAACGAATAGACAAATAATTGATAAGATTATCCCAATCAGTCAAATACAAATGGGTCGGTTTGTGTGCCCACGCATCAAATTTATCTTGTTCTTCTTGAAATGGATTTTTTGCATTTATTTTTTTATCGGTGTCTTTTATCCATTTTATCGTATCATTTATTATTTGAGTGGTCAAAGATTCGTTTTCTTTTGCAAGTTTAATAATGGTTTGATTTTCAAAAATTCTATCCAAAGTCTTTTTTAAATATGAAAAATAAGAAGATTGAAATTCTTCCTTGTCTATTCCTATATCATTGCCTTTATTTTCTCCTTTCAAAATCGAATAGAGATAAAATACCAAAAACTTACGTGTTGGTTTGTCTAATACTTTTCCAAAATCTATAAAACGGCTAAAGGTAATTTCTAATTCTTCGAAGGAAATCATGTTCTTCATTTTTTTCAGTTATCAGTCTTTCAGTAAACAGTTATCAGTTGAATACCTTTTGTGGTTTGGAATTGTTATAGTGGAATCAGTCTAATTTTCTCCTGCAATTTCTAAAATAGTTTCAAATAATCGCTCATTTATGAAAATACCCCCTTGTTTTATATGCAATAGTAGGGGTTTTATTTCACTAATTAAGCCTAATTCTTTAGCTCTAAGAAGTACACCAAACGATCCTATATAATTACAATTTTGCCTTTGAGCATAAGTTCTTCCTAATTTCTCGTCAATAATAAGTAAATCAGCTTTCAATTCTTCGTACAAAATTAAGGCTTGGGCTTCTCCTTTGTCTAAATGATTTTCTAGTTGCTGTAAAGCTAATTTATTATTAACCTCTCTTATTTCTATCCAGTCATAACTTTTCAAATCAGTATAAAATTCTTTTTCTACTTCATTTTCTATTTCTTCATATACACCTATTGGAATATATATTTTTCCATAGATTTCTCTTAATATTTCTAGTTTGTCTATTACCAAAAATGTAATAATAGGAGTCGTATTTGAAACTATAATATCCATTTTATTTTTTATGTAATCCAGTTTTACGAGCTTTATTTAGTTCTTCTTGTAATTCTGATGTATCTAAATCTTCAAAAATACTCACTTGATATTGATTTAATATATCAATAAAAGCAATTTTTGTAACACCTAATAAAGATGCTGCTTTTCCAGAAGATACTTTTCCTAATTCATAAAGTTTTATCAGAGCTATTTTTTTTATTTCGTAACTAAATTCTACTTCATTCATGTGAAGTAAAAAGGCTAGTTCTTGAGGAAAATCTACTTGTAGTTGTTTCATAATTTAAAAATTAGTTTACTTTCAGTAACGCTAAAACAGAATAAAACGTTTTATTCCGTTTTTGTCTTCCACTCAAAAGTCTCCAACATGTGCATCATATCATCTTTTGTATATTTCAAAATAGGTGCAAGCGAATCATTTTGGCTAGAAGTCGGAACATACATAGCAGCCCTCAAAAAATGCGTAGAGCTATCAGAAACCCAATAATTAAAAACTGTCGGAACTTCGCCTTCTGAAATCGTAAAGACAATTCCGTTACCATTTTTCGAATCAATGACTTGGTCAATGGCAGACGAACGAGCCGTATTTATTTCATTAAAAGTAATCTTGTGCGCATCGTTTACATATTCCATAAAAAGTTTGGGTTCATTTTTTATCTCTTTATAGGTAATATGAATTTCGGCTACACTTATCGGTTCGTATTTTAGCGTAATCCAATACTCTTCAGCATTTTGGCTCGTATTTTTAATGACCTTAGCATATTTCGAATGCTCAAAAGAATACGGAAAATCGCCTTCTAATTTTGTATAACTCTTTTCTGGAAGCTCAATTCTGAAATAACCAAAAGGTTTTGGAATAAAACTATCTTCTTCATTTTGGCAAGAAGAAAGAAAGAAATTTAGTGTAAGAAATAAAATAGCTAGAGTAGGAAAAGTAAATTTCATTGTATCGTTTTGAGGTTTTCAGAATTGGTTTTGAACTTATATAACTTCAAAAATAGGGTTTTGGTATAAATTATTTGTTATGGGATTGGTGGAATTAAAGTTTTTTGAGAATTTATTTTAATCTATTTAGAATTAAAAAAAGCACAAAATCTAAATTTCATGCTTTTTCTTATCAAATAATTCTAGTATCTAAATTTACTCCAACCAACTATACGCATACTTATCATCTACATAATCTAATGCTTGTTTTGTCAGGTAAAGAGGGCGAAAAGTGTCGACCATAACGGCGTATTCATGCGTATCTTTTTTGCCAATACTCGCTTCATACGTACCGGGGTGTGGGCCATGAACAATTCCCCCTGGGTGAATCGTAAACGAACCTCTATCAATTCCTTTTCTACTCATAAAATCGCCTTCTGCATAAAATAGAACCTCATCAGAATCAATATTGGAGTGATTGTAAGGCGCAGGAATAGAATCTGGATGATAATCAAAAAGACGAGGAACAAACGAACAAATTACAAAACCTCCCTCTGCTTGAAAAGTCTGATGAACGGGTGGTGGCTGATGAATACGCCCTGTAATCGGTTCAAAATCATAAATTGAAAGCGTGTAAGGGTACAAACAACCGTCCCAACCCACAACATCTAAAGGCGAAAAATCATATACATGTTGATGCAAAAAATTTCCTTTTTTCGTTTTGATAAGTGTTTCTACTGGTTTGTTTTCTGTAACTAATTCTTGTGGTGGATGAATATCACGCTCACAATAGGGAGAATGTTCTAAAAGCTGTCCCATTCTGTTGCGATAGCGATTAACCGTTTCGATAGGCGCACTAGATTCAGTAATCATCATTCTGACCTCTACCTTATTTCCATTTTCATCCACTTGATTTTCATCAAATTCCATTTTATAAACTGTTGTTCTTGGAATGACTACATAATCGCCTTTTTTTACTCTCAATTTTCCTTGTGGACAATACAAATACCCATTGCCATCGTGCATATAAATAACTTCATCTTTTTCGCCATTTTTATAAAAATAATCCATAGTGTTTTCGCTTGGATTACAAATAGACAAAATACAGTCATTATTGGCAAGTAAAGGCACACGAGCATCTAAAAAATCTCCTCCAGTACGCTCTGAAAGCGACGTTTTGAGGTGCATCGGTTGGAGTGGATAATCTTTAAGCAATTCTGTTTTGATTGGAATTGGGTCAAGCATTTTTTTTATTTTTGTCGGTGCATTGATGTGGTAGAGAATGGTATAAATGCCATCAAATCCACGAGAACTGACAAGCTGTTCGTGGTACAAACTACCGTCTTCTTGTCGGAACTGGGTGTGTCGTTTGGGAGGAATTTGTCCCATTTTTGTGTAATAACTCATTGTTTGGTGTTACTTATTTTGTGTTTTATGATTGAATGGTGTAGATTATTTTATAAAAATAGAACTCTAATCGTATATTTTAGTTTAGAGAAAAATTGATTGTTAAATTGCGCTGCTCGAAGTTATGAAAGTATAATCTATTCTCAAAATGGAATTTTACATAAAATTAGTACAAGTGACTTACTAGCAAGGCATTTTTTTATGTTATCTTTGCCGTTATTTCATTGTTTCTCTAGTAATTTTTTCCTTATTTTCTTGAAATACTAATTTTGAGGAAATCATTTTTTGTCTAATCCACTTTAAGGAATGCTTTTTTGTAGAATACTATAACAAAAACCAATAATACAGAAATCAATACAATGTCTTCTCCCACTAATCCTAACCCAAAATCTGAAAAAGTAACTGCAAAAGCTCCTGATGAAAAGGAGGTTTTCAAAACACTCAATACCAACAAAATTTATATTCCTGTTTTGATTGGTCTTGGTGTTGCTGTTTATTTTTTTTTAGAAAAAGTTGATATTCCTATTTTTTTGGAAGCTTTAGGGAAGTCAAACTGGCTTTGGTTTGTAGCTGCTCTGATAATGCTTTTGGCTAGAGATACAGGGTACATTTATCGTATCCGAATGATTAGCGACAACGAACTCACTTGGAAATCCAGTATATATATTATTTTGCTGTGGGAATTTGCCTCTGCTGTTACCCCTTCTGTGGTGGGAGGAACTGCCGTTGCCATTTTTATTCTGAATCGGGAAGGGTTGTCTTTTGGAAAATCAATGGCGTATGTCATGATGACGGCTTTATTGGATAATCTCTTTTTTATTATGTTTTCGCCTTTAGCAATTATAGTTTCAAACTCGTTTGATTTTACTGTTTTTCCTATGATTTCGGCTGACATGTTTAATGAGTTTGTACAAAAACAGGGTTTGAAAGGAGCATTTTATATTAGTTATGGTTTGACAGTTCTCTATGCAATGTTTTTTGCGTATGGATTATTGATTAATCCTCGTGGTTTTAAGTGGCTATTAATAAAAGCAACTTCACTTCGTTTGCTTAGAAGATTCCGAAAAGGAGCAATCAATACAGGAAATGAAATGATAATTGCAGCCAAAACATTACGTGGAAGTGGTATTTCATTATGGATAAAAGCTATTTTTCTGACTTTTTTTATATGGATAGCTCGTTATTTGATGCTCAACTGTCTGATTGCAGCCTTTACACCTCTTGAGGCTGTCGATCATCTTTTTATATTTGCTCGTCAGATAGCAATGTGGATTGTGATGTTACTTTCCCCAACTCCGGGAAGTAGTGGAACGGCAGAAGCTGTTTTTTGTCTGTTTTATGCAGAATATTTGAGAACAGAATTTTGTGCAGCCGTTGGGATTTTGTGGCGACTTTACTATTATTATCCGTATCTTTTTGTTGGTGCTTTGATTTTGCCTCGCTGGTTGATACAAGTAAACAAGAAAAGAAAAAAATCTTGATGCCTTGGTTGATAAAAGTGAGTAAATAAAAAAGTCATTATTCTGCTAGAATAATGACTTTTTTGGTTTTATTATTTAATTCAGAAGATAATAATAGCATTACAGATTAACGATCCATAGGAGGATTAGTGTCTTTCAACTCTCTTTTAGGTTGTCCTTTTTTGCCTTTACCATGTTTTGCTTTTTTCTCTGCTTTTAGTTGTTCGTATTTAGTAAATTGTTCAGCAGAAAGAATAGACTTTAATTCAGTTTCAAAAGCTGTTTTTATGGCTTTACGCTCTGTTTTATCTACTTTTTCATCTCCAGCAGCTTCTCGCAAGGCTTGCATTTTAGTCATTTTGGTAACTAAGGCAGTTTTCACTTTTGTAGCTTGTGCATCTGAGAGAGAAAGTTCAGTTTTCCATTTTTCTACACGCTTTTCTGCTCTGTTGTTTGGGTCTTTGCGTTCTGCTTGTAATGCTTCGGCTTTTTTGCGTTGTTCTGGCGTTAAGATTTTATCTACTTCAGCCTTGAATTTTTCTCGGTTGGCTTTTCGTTCAGCTTTGTCTTGTTCTCTTTTCTTCTCATGAAGAGCTTTTATTTGTTCTACCTGAGCATCAGAAAGACCAAGTTCTGTTTTCATTTTTTCTAGTCTTTGTTCGTGATTGTGGTGCTTTCCATGTCTGCCTTCGTGGTCTTGTGCGAATGTAGAAATTGAAAAAGCAAAGAATAAAGTAGAAAATAGTACGGATAAGAGAGCAAATTTTTGAATGATTTTCATAATTGATTGAGTTTGAATGATTTTTGAAATATAATTTAATGACTAGATTTTGAGTTTTTCTTGAATACCTGCAAAGTGTTTTTTTTGATTATTTTCTTTGTTGGTATTCGTAAGCTTAGATACAACTGAAAAGCGAAGGTTTAATTTGAACTTGATTTTTTTAATTTTTTATGAATGATTGTTTTTAGTCATTTAAAATCAAAATCTTTTCAACATAATTAGTCTAGCTTTTCATAGGGTTAGATACAACTAAACAGGAAAGGTTTAATATGAATATGAATGTCATTTATAAAATCCAAAATAGTCCTTTCCTAGCAACAGAGTTGCGTAACCTTTGTAGAATGGTAATAAAAAATGAACTTCAAAAGCAACAGAGTTGCGTAACTTTATTATTAAGTAGTTGAATCGTACAATTTTAACATTCGCAATTCCCGTTGCCAACGTCTGTTTTTCTTCAAAAAATGACGATTGTGAAGGGAAAAGCTCATTTCTGAAAAATTGCACTATAAATTCAAATGGGTGCATAACAAATTAGCTACGCTGCTCTTCAGGTGTCGCTTAGTCAATTTGTATTACGTAGGGAAAAGGCAAGTCTTTTCCTAAACTAGCTGTTTGTATCAAAAAAATACCTGTATGGAATCCCTACAAAAAACGACAATTTGTTATACACCCATTCAAATTAACAAATTTGTATTAGCTAACTACTTAATTCCAAATTACAGGGTTTCGCTACTCTGTAGCTCTAATAAAGTTCATTTTTGAGGTTCTACAAAGGTTACGTTGCACTGCAACTGAAAATTAAATACTTAAAAATGATACTCATATTGGAATATTGGAATCGTTTTTTATTCTCTTGCAAAATTATTGTGTACAAAAAAAACCAAAGTTTCAGTAGAAACTTTGGTTTCAAAATTATTTAAGTTGTAGCGTTTAATTATGA
>PFKD01000099.1:0-3308 GCA_002784125.1 Flexibacter sp. CG_4_10_14_3_um_filter_32_15 | reverse complement strand
TCGTGGGAAAAAGCTAATTGGCACTTAGTAACCGTTTTAACGGTTTTTTATAGAATAAAACGGTTAAAACCGTTAAAACCGTATTCTTTTTCTTGCCCCTACAACTAAAGTTGTGGGTTACATGGGATACCCTTTTGCAAAACAAAATACTTATAAAACCTTGAAAATAAATAAGATATAAGAAAATTAATCTCTACAATTTAAGAATAACTATACAATTCTTTATGCTACTTAAAATAACTGTGCTGCAATTTTTTCAGTTGCTCCCGAACGTCCCATTGTATAATAATGTAAACATGGAACACCTTTTTCCATCAATTCTTTAGACTGTTGAACTGCCCATTCAATACCAACTTGTACAACCGCTTTATTGTCTTGACAAGCAAAAACAGCAGCTACCAAATCATCTGGAATATCAATATGAAAAATACGAGGTAAAACGCTAAGTTGTTTTTTTGTAGTAAATGGCTTCAACCCCGGAATAATCGGAACATTAATTCCAAACTCTCTACATTTATCTACAAACTCAAAGTATTTTGAGTTATCAAAAAACATTTGTGTAACTATATATTCTGCACCTGCATCTACCTTTGCCTTTAAAGCTAACATGTCACTATTCAAATTAGGAGCTTCAAAGTGCTTTTCGGGATAACCAGCTACACCAATACAAAAATTTGTTGGAATAGGATGATGCAAATCATCATCAATATAATTTCCCTTATTCATATCTACAATCTGACCAATCAAATCGACAGCGTAATTATGTCCATCTTTTTCTGGAATAAAAGAACCTTCAGATTTGACAGCATCTCCACGAAGTGCAAGTACATTTTCAATTCCTAAAAAAGATAAATCTATCAGCGCATTTTCAGTTTCTTCTTTCGAAAACCCTCCACAAATAATATGAGGAACTGCATCTACTTGATAACGATTCATAATAGCAGCACAAATACCAACTGTTCCAGGGCGTTTACGAGTTACTTTTTTTTCTAAAAGTCCTTCACCACGTGTTTTATATACATATTCTTCTCTATGATAGGTAACATCTACAAAAGGAGGATTAAATTCCATCAAAGGATTCATGGCATCAAAAATAGATTGAATGCTTTCACCTTTGAGTGGTGGAATAAGTTCGAATGAGAAAAGAGTTTTACCTTTATTTGCGTTTAAATGTTCAATAACTTTCAATGCTGTTCTATTTTAGAAGTAAGACGATAAAGAATTTAAACCAAAGAATATAAAAATCTCATAGGTTTAAGTTTGTTTTAAATTAAATACTGTATTAAATACTGTGTAAAATGCGTTTACTATGTTTTCTAATGGACTGCAAATATACAACTTACAACTTATTTAATTAAATTTGATGTGATAGAATTCTAAATTCTTGCACTCAACAAGGAAGTGTCAAAACAGAAAGTTTGAAAAACTTTTTTACATTTCCTATTTCCCAATTTCTAATCCCCATTTACTTTTATGATTCCTTGTGTAATTTGGTTTATTGGTCTTTCAGGTTCTGGCAAAACAACACTTTCAAATGCTCTTTTCGAAGAGTTAAGTAAAAAATATCCTTCTATGTTGCTTAAAAAATTAGATGGCGATTTGCTCAGAAATGGACTTAACAACAACCTCGGTTTTTCATTAGAGGATAGAAACGAAAATATCCGTCGTTCGGCAGAAGTAGCTAAACTTTTTTATGAGACGGGTTTTGTTGTTTTGGCTTCTTTTATTACTCCTACTCATCAAAATCAGCAACTGCTTACTACTATTTTTCAAAAAACGAATACTTTTACTACTACTAATTTATTCAAAATTTTTATTGATTGTCCTTTAAAAATCTGTGAACAAAGAGATGTAAAAGGACTTTACAAAAAAGCAAGAACAGGAGAAATAAAAGAATTTACAGGAATTAGTAGTCCTTTTGAAAAACCATTACCAAACCAGGTAGATTTAATTATTGATAGTAATCAATTTACAATTCAAGAAAGTATAAGACTTATTATGGATAAATTAGAAGAAAAAAAGCTTTTATAAAAAGTATTAGGCTACAACCTCAATAAAAATAGGCAGAATACTAAAAATTTTAAAAAAAAATGCTACTTTGTGATACCATTCAAAAAATTTTTTTTATTGAATTTCTACTTCCAATTTTTGTATCAAAAATACTGCGATTATGAGTTTGCTCAAAAATCTTATCAATAAATTTCAACAGCTTTTTAGTGGTTCGGCTGCTCCAAGTCCAAACTCGGGAAGAGCTGCACAAGCAAAAAAACAACTTTTTGCAGCTATTTTAGAAGCCTGTGATGATGGCATTATTACGGCTGATGAAATGGCTAATGTTAGGGCATTACAATCTAGGTTATCCATGTCTGATGCCGAATTGAATACTATCAAAATTCAAGTCTTGCAAAGTCTTATAGAAAAAGTAATGGAAGATAATATCGTTACTGAAGAGGAGATGGATTTTATCGAACAAATAGAAATTGACCTTCAACTCGGTGTGGCTGATTCTTTAAAAATAAAATCAGATATTGAAAGAGTTCGACAAATGTATAAGCGTTCGAAATCGGTTGGAGGAGATGAGTTTGATGATGAAGATTTTTTTGATGATGACGATGACGACTACGACGATGATTACGATGATACAGAATATGATGATGATCGAATAGATATTGCAGAAGCAGCAGCCATCGCTACGGCAGTAGGTGCAGGAGCTATTTTGGCCAATGAACTCAATGATGAAGATAGCGATCTAGAAGATGACCTTATTGATGCTGAAGAAATTGATGAAGAAGTAAGTGAAGAGAGTACCGAAGAGATAGAAACGTTTTCTGACGAGTCCTAAATCAAAAAACACTTTAAGAAATCGTGAATTATTAATTATGAATGAATACAAATACTTAATCATCAACTACTTTTAACAGAGCAAGTTCATAAAAACTTTGTCAGTAGTTTAACACAAAAGTAGTTATTTTTAAACTATTGGCAACCTTATATAAGTTGATAGAACTATTAGAAGAATTAGATATTGATGACACAGATACACTTGCTAGTTTTATAGTAGAATTGGGAGTTCATCAAGCCCCAAAAGTCTATCAACCTTTACTCCAAACAGAAGATACTTGTTATTATACATTTAAAGTTGCTTATCAATTAGTTGGAATTGCTAGAAATAATAAAACGATAAAATTAGCTACTGATAAGGCATCTAAAATTATTTTTGCACTCAAAAACTTTTCTCGTCAAGACCAAACAGGCGAAAAAACGCTCATAAATATCAATCGTAGTCTTGAAGATACGTACTCTACCCT
>PFKD01000120.1 GCA_002784125.1 Flexibacter sp. CG_4_10_14_3_um_filter_32_15 | reverse complement strand
ATTTTTTATTATCATTCTACAAAGGTTACGCAACTTTGTTGCTAGGAAAGGACTATTTTAGATTTTATAAATGTCACTCATGTTATAACCTAAAAAACAACTACATGAAAGTTCAATTTAACACAGACAGCACTATTGATGGAGATGCAAGAACTCAAGATTTTTTTTCTGACTTAATATCAAAAAAGCTAGATAGATATGATGAGCATATTACTAGGGTAGAAGTTCATATTTCTGATGAAAATGGAAAAAAAGGAGGCCCTGATGACAAAAAATGTTTGTTAGAAGCAAGATTAGAAGGCAGACAGCCTATTGCCGTTTCAGCGCAAGAAGACACCATCGAAAAAGCCGTATCAGCAGCTATTGAGAAAGCAAAAGCTGCTTTAGATAGTTTCTTAGGGAAACTACAGAATCGTTAAGGAAAAAGAAAGTTAAATGACAAAAAAGCCTTTCAATTTATTTTGAAAGGCTTTTTTTGGTGTAAATACAATAATTTCTAAAACTCCAAAATAAATCCAATCGTTGGCAAAACACTTGGTTCGCTATCCTCTAAAATAGTTGGAATTGCGTTTGAGCCGTCGTTATTTATAGGCTGTCCGTCTGTGGTTTGGAAACCCAAATTATCAGCCGTTCTTGCAAACGTATAACGAGGAAATTGTGGCGAAGCCTGTAGAAGCGCATTCTGAATATCAATATATAAATCTAACGTGATTTTTTTGAAATTTATTTTTTTATCCAAACGAAAATCAAGCTGACTAAAATTACCCAAACGCTGAGAGTTTAGGCGAGAGTTGTCTAATACTCCGTTTCCTGTTGTCAAATAATTGCGTTGAGAAGCCAACAAATCAAAAGGCGTATAAGGAGAACCTGCTGCAAAACGATAACGCAAACCCATTTCCCAACCTTTACCAAATTTTCTACCCAAAATACCCGAAATCAAATGTCCATTATCCCACGCAGAAGAAATAAGCCGCCCATCTGTTCCTGCAAATTCACTTCTAACAAAGGTATAAGAAAAGACAGCAAAAATTTTACTGATTAGTTTTTGTTGGAATAAAAATTCAAATCCATACGCTCTTCCCTCTCCAATACTTGCAACAGCTTCATTTCCGATTGCGCCAAAACCTCCACCTTGATTGGCAAGTGAAACTCCATCACGAATCGAAACAGGATAATTTGCATAATTTTTATAAAAACCTTCTACTGTAAAGCGTGTACTTGCTCGTGGCAAAAATTCCGTTCCCAAAACATAGTGTGTAGAAGAAATATATTTGTTTGACTTATTGACAAAATCGCCATTTTCATTCTGAAAACCCAAAACAGTATAAATCGGAAGTTTGAAATAACGCCCCACAGAACCATTAATTGACCATTCATCATTCAAATAATAGGAAGCCGAAAGACGAGGCGACAAAGTTTCAAGAGGATTATTTCCAGTATCCATAAACGTATTCATATCAGTACGAACACCAAAAGACAAACCTAACTTGTTATTCAAAACCGTTTTGGAGACCTGTCCGAAAGCTCCATATCTAAAGAAATCAATCGCAGAATTATAATTGAGTAAAACTTTTGGCTGAATGATATTTCCAGTAGAATCACGTATTTCTCTTCTCAAACGATTAAAAATATCATTATTAAATTTCATGTATTGACCGACTAAACCATAAGCGTATTTCCATCCATTTTTTGACTTATTTACATCAATACGCAATTTATTTTCTATTTCTTGAGATTCTAAAAGTAGCGTTCTAAACTCTTCACTTTCTTGTCGGTCTTCGAATTGGTCAAGACGATTATCAAACATATTTCTACTCAAAGCAACATTTACATAACCATCTTTTACCAATCTTTTGAGCGCAAAACCTGTCGTATAATTCCATTGATTGATACTTGGACTAGAACGCAAAATATATTCACTTTCAGGAGTAGATTCTTCAGGAGCTTCAAAACTAAAATCATCAATCGCACCCACTCCAATAGCTGTAAGGGTAGTTTTTTCGTTGAATTTGTGTGTTACTTTATACTGAAAATCCCAATAATTAGGACGAATAGGAAGGTCAATAAGAGCAAACAAAAATTGTAAATACGAACGACGAGCAGACAAAAGCATAGTCGTTTTTTTACCTAAAGGAGCTTCAAAAGTAGCTGCTAGTTCAGTTCCAGAAAGACGAATATTTCCTTGCAAACGCTCCGAATTTCCTTCTTTTTGTTTGAATGTAAAAACAGAAGCCAACGCATTGTCATAACGAGCCTCAAAAGCCGACGAACTAAGTGTTACATCTTCAATAAAAGAAACATTCAAAATTCCAGTTGGGCCTCCTGCACTTCCCTGCGTTGCAAAGTGATTAATAACAGGAATTTCGATGCCGTCTAAATAATACACATTTTCGTTTGGCGCACCACCACGAATAATAATATCATTACGAAATCCTCCTCCTCCACTCGTACTCCCAACACCCGGAAGAGCCTGTACAACACGAGAAATATCAAAATTTCCTCCTGGATTACTCTTTATTTCTTCTGTTGTCAGTCGCTGTGTCGAAAGAGGACTTTCAACCGTTGTAGGAGAAGCAGAAGTCGCTTTTCGTGATACAATTTCGACACCATCCAAATTAGAAGCTGATTCAGAAAGCTCAAAATTGACATTATTTGCATTTCCTGTACTGACAACAATATTGAATTTTTTGAGTGATGCAAAACCCACATAAGAAGCCTCTAAATTATAACTTCCAACAGGAATTTCTAGCTTATAATTTCCTTCCAAATCTGTAACTACGCCCAAAATCGGATCGCTTCCCAAAACAATAACCGAAACGCCAATGAGTGTTTCTTGTGTGTCCTTATCTCTAACTGTTCCTTGTACAATTCCTTTTTTTGTAGTTTTTTCCTTTTTAGTTGGGTCTTCTTCTTCAACTATATTTTCAGGGTTTTCTGTTGGATTGTCTTGTGCAAAAGTAGAGATACAAACACCAAAAAATAAAGCAAAAAGTAAATAGTAAAATTTTGAAGTAGTCATTTGAATTTTTGATAAAATAAAAAAATAGTTGTAAATTTATAGTATGTTTACGTATTAGTTTTGATAATTGCAGAAAGTATTTTGTTTTCAGAATGCAAATTTAACTTCAAAGATTGAGAAATGTTTTAGTTTAAGTTAATTATTTTCTTAAATTTATCAAAAACTATTTCTAATTTAGTACGTTAACACACTAAATTTTATTCTAAAGGTCGCTCGTGGGGACACGAGCAACGGCAGAGTTAGCTTTTCTTGGAAAAGCAGAAAAAGACTTATCCATTGCTCGTGTCCCCACGAGCGATATACACAGCAAAAAAATGAACTACGATATTTTACACGAGCTTATAGATAAAGCGCAAGAGTACGAAACCCAAACAGGGCAAAAATTAGAAAAAGATGATTTAGCTATTTTCTCAGAATGGCTCTACGTACAGACACACAGTCGTGTGTCTAAAAGTAATGCATCTAAAAATCTTGCTCATAAAGAAGAAATAAAACTAGAGCCAACAGGCGAAACCTTAGATAGTATCATTGGAAAATTTATTGGTTTTATGTATCGTTTTGCAAAATTTTATACCAAAAAAGCCTTAGAAAATAGCCCTCTGACTACGCTAGATGATTTTACGTATTTGGGAAGTATTTTTCTGAAAGCAGGAAGCACCAAAACTGAAATTATTGATTATCATATTCACGAAAAAACAACAGGAATAGAAATTTTGAAACGACTAAAAAAGAATGGTTTTATCACAGAGAAAAAATCACTTACAGATGGTCGTAGTAAGTCTTTATTCGTTACAGAAGCAGGAAAAGGAATCTTTTTTGCTCACGTAGAAAGAATGCAAAAGATAGGAGAACTTATTGGGGGAGATTTGGAAGAAAACGAAAAACTACAACTTATTTCACTTCTTAATCGTCTTAATGATTTTCATCAGCCTATTTATCATGAAAATAAAAAGGAGAGTTTTGAAAGGCTTTTGAGTTTTAGGAAGTAAATAGGTTCTCCCATTATCAACGTCTGATTACAGACGATTTTGTGTATTTTCATTCTCCAATCTCCATTCCCATTTCACAAAAAATTGAAAAATAAATTACCCTTAACTTTCCTCTTCACAATTTTCTGTATTGGTTTTGCCTTCAAGTCGTATTTTACAAATCTTGATGTAGAATATTCAGTTTGGCTTTTGAAACCTACAACGATTGGGTAGAACAAATTACAGGACTAAATTTTGACTTTTTGCAGCATGAAGGCTATGTCTGTACTCAAACTTTGCCGATTACAATTATTGATAAAAGCTGTTCAGGACTTAATTTTTGGCTAATGGCTTTTCTTTTAGGAGCTTTTATTTTGCAGAAAAAAGCAACTGACTTTTGGCGTTTTTTTACTGTTTTGTTGGTGTTTTTGGTTTGGCTTGGCTCGTTACAATTATTGCAAATACAGGTAGAATTGTGATTTCTATTAAATTTTTGCCTCTTCTAACTCCTTATATTGAGTATGCTCAAAGTCATCTTTTATTAGGAATTTTTATTTATGTTACGATGCTGATTTTGTATTATTTGAGATTGAATTTCTTTGTGGGACGTGGGACAAGGGACGAGAGTAGAGGGAATACGAATACAGAAATACTTATTTTTTGAATAAAAACTTCTGCTTTAGTTTTCTCCAAAAATCATAATATCCGACAAAAAAGACAGCTCTGCCTTCTAAAAAATAGCTATTATCTACCTTTTTTATGATTTGGTGGTCAATGAAAAACTGATTTCTCTTTTCATTTTTTGAAGCATAAGACGTTTTCCAAGAATCAGTAATCGGTGTCGGAATATCAAATTTATTTTCACGAATCAAATAATTACTCAATTCTATTTCTTCAGATTTGAGATGATTGTCTATAAAATTACGAACAAAATCATAAATTTCTTTTGAAACTGGTTTATCTAATTTTGGGTAAGTTTTATAGAAAGTAGGAGAAATACGTTCAATCGCTTTTGGGTTATAAGTTTGAAAAATGAACAGAAATTTACGCAAAAACCAAAAATAACCTAGCTTTCTTTTCAAGAATAATAAATTACCTGCTTTTGCAAAATTTTTGATATACTCATCGGCTTTATCATTTTTAAAAACGACACTCACAAAAATAATTTCTAATGGCTTTTTATGAAAAGGAGTTTGACGTTTTGTGTCGTAAAATGCTTGAACTGCCATTACTTTACCATCAATTTTGTGCATATAAAAAATAGGATTATACCTCTCTATATGAAAATGAGTAATGTAATCATCTGGAAAAGCAGGATTTGCAGCCTGTGCCAAATCAGTAATTTGTTGTAGCTCTTCTTTTGAAAGTTCTGTTCCTTGTTTTGCTATTATTTCTACCATTTTTTATTTGATTTTACTTTATTAGTACTTTTGTGATTTTAAAAAACGATCAAATTTTATTTTTTCAATATCGTTCAACCAATTCAATTTGAGTATAAATCAAAAAAGGTCTGACAAAAACTAATTTATCAGACCTTTTTCTGTTTTGTAGTTTAGGAAAAGGCTTGCCTTTTCCCTACAAAACCCAAATTACTGTCCTCTTTTATTAAAGAAACGCAAACGAATAATTTCACGTTCGTTCAGAAGTCGCCAATTTCCACGCCCTAGAGTTTCTTTTGTAAGTCCTGCATAAACAGTTCGGTCAAGACGCACAACTTCATAACCCAAGTGAGCAAACATACGTCTTACAATTCTGTTTTTTCCGATATGCAATTCTACACCAACCGAAAAACCATCATCAGACAAAATAGAAGCTCCATCTACTTTTGAGATTCCGTCTTCCAATTCCAAACCAGCTTTCAATTTTTCTATATCTTCTTCATTGAATGGTTTGTCTAAGGTTACTCTGTATATTTTCTGAACTTCATACGAAGGGTGCGAAAGTTTTTTTGCCATATCGCCATCATTCGTAAAAAGTAAAAGGCCTGTTGTGTTTCTGTCCAATCTTCCAACTGGATAAATGCGTTCTGTGGTTGCTTTTGCTACCAAATCCATTACCGTTTTTCGTCCTTTTGGGTCGCTTGTCGTGGTAATAAAATCTTTTGGCTTATTTAAAAGTACATAAACAGGTTTTTCTTTACGCAAAACTTTTCCTCTATATTTTACTTCGTCGGTTGGTCTTACCTTAAAACCTAATTCTTTCATTACTTTTCCATTTACACTAATTTCGCCTTTTGCAATAAGTGTATCGGCTTCTCTGCGTGAACAAACACCTGAATTAGAAATATAACGGTTCAATCTCCACGTTTCATTTGCACCATTTGAAGAAGAATTAGAACCTGTATCTTTTGCAGAAACTCGTGCAGGACGTTCAAATTTTTTGTCCATTTTTTTGAAACCTCTATCCTTACTTCTTCGGTCTTCAAAACTTCTATCTTTTTGAAAGTCTTTTTTTGTATCCTCTGTGCGTTCTGTTCTAGGCTTAGAGTTTGTCGTTTTTCTTTCTTGTTTTTTGTTTTCTTGAGCTGGTTTAGAATCTATTTTCTTGTCTTGAGCTTTTTTCTCAAAGTGAGGATTAGGTTTGCTTTTCGCTTTCTCAAAACGGTTACTTTTCAAGTTTCCTTTTTCGCTTGATTTTAATTTTGGTTTGAAAGTTGAGTTTTTGCCAACATTTTTATCTGAGTTTTGATTTGGCTTTTTATCGTTATTTTTCATTGAATCTTATATTCAGTTTGTGAATAAAATTACGAGCGCATCTCGCAATTATAGTGTTTAACGATTAGTTTTTAGTGATTAATGAAATAACTTATCCTATTCAAATTTATTTGTTATGAAATTGTAGTTACATTTATCACTAATAATTAATCACTAATCGTTGTTTTCTTCTTGATTTTTTTTGTCTTGAATAGCTTTTGTTCCACGTTGAAATTGAAAGAGTGAGAATTCGTCGCCTTCCTCGTCTTCTAATTGTGATTGTAGTTTGACTTGTTTTTGTGCCGTTTCGACATCTTCAGCAGACAAATCTTCTGGCATTGGCAAATCATCTAAGGAATTAATACCAAAATAGTGCATAAACTTATCAGAAGTTCCATACAAAATAGGACGACCTGGAGTTTTGTCTTTTCCTTTTATGACTAACAATTCTTTTTCTAATAGTTTTTGAACTGCATAATCACAACTTACACCACGAATAGCCTCTAATTTTGACTTTGTAATCGGTTGTTTGTAGGCAATAAGCGCAAGGGTTTCGATGGCAGATTTGGAAAGTTTGCGTTTTGCTCTCTGTGTGAGTAACAAACTTATGCTACTTTGAAATTCAGGCTTTGTCAAAAATTGGAATCCTCCTGCAATAGCTTTTATTTCAATCGCAAAATCAGCCTGTTCGTAGCGTTTTTGTAACGTTTCGATGGCATCATCTATATCTTGTTTTGACACTTCCGTACCAAAAAGCTCTTCCAAAACTTTCT
Source organism: Flexibacter sp. CG_4_10_14_3_um_filter_32_15 (assembly GCA_002784125.1). Classification (GTDB taxonomy): domain Bacteria; phylum Bacteroidota; class Bacteroidia; order Cytophagales; family Bernardetiaceae; genus Bernardetia. Next base: position 3,370 of record PFKD01000120.1, on the reverse strand, counting down.
GAATTTCTTTGACAGAAATAGGAGAAGGAGAACAAAAGATAAGCGATTCTATGTGATTGAGTAAATATTGCACAAGCAGTTTGATAATGTCGCTTCGTCAGGACACGAGCAACGGACGTTCTTAGTTTATGAAAAAGATAAGTAAATCAAAATTTTATCATTTATTGAATAATAAAAAAATATTTTTACCATTGCTCGTGTCCCCACGAGCGATTTACTTACCAGAAAATTAAGTAAGCAAAGGTACGACTTTTTATACAACTTTCTGAAATATAGAGGTATAGAATTTTATTTATTCTCAAAAAGAAAAGTAATTTCAAAGCATTAGATTATCTTTCGTTTGTTCGTTGTTTTTTATTTTTTTATTCTTGAAAAAACACAATGATATTTTACTCTTCATTTGGAACGGTTATTGAAACTAAGCAAAATAGTAACACTTAAATAAAATCCTGTCTTAGTAATTCGGTACGCTTTTAGTAAATCTAATCCTGACTACTACTAAACGAATCAATTACTTAACAAACATATTAATACTATTTATAATGAGAAAGATTTTTATAATTTTCATTGCTTTATTTTTTGCAACCCTTGCAACAAACTCCACTTACGCTCAAGATGCTCAAGCTCGTACACTTTTGGATGCGATGAGTAATAAGTATAAAAAATACAATTCATTCAGAGCTACTTTTACCTCTACTTTGGCAAGTGCTTCCGAAAATATCAATGAATCACTTACAGGAACAATTACTGTAAGAGGAAACAAATACCACCTCAAAACGCAAGGTCAAGAAATTTATAATGACCACAAAACAGTTTGGACATTTTTAGATGATGCCAACGAAGTAACCATTACAAGTTATGACGAAGCTGACGGACTCAATCCAACTGATATTTTTGATATTTATAAAGATGGTTACAAATATGTAGTTGTTGAAGAAGTAAAAATTGGTGGAAGAGCGCACAAAATTATTGACTTAGTTCCAGAAGACAAAGACTTACAATTCTTTAAGGTTCGTTTGACGATTGATAAAGAAAATTATAACCTTGCAAGTTGGAATATTTTTGAGAAAAATGGACGTGTTCATTCTTATAAAATTACTAATTTCCAGCCTAATGTTTCGGTAACAGATGCTGATTTTCAATTCAATAAAACAAAACATCCAAACGTTGAAGAAGTAGATTTAAGATAATTTTATTTATTCTTATGAAAAATATATTTTCCCTATTTATTTTTTAGAAAGTAAATAGGGAATTTTTATGGAATAATTATTTCAAGAAAAAAATACTTTTTATTTTCTATCAGATTAAACCTTAATTCTTGATTTGTATCGTAACCTTACGAAAGGACTTAATCACAGATTTTAGATTAAGTTATCTAAATTAAATTTCACTCAACTATACATATTCAATTCTATGAAAACTCAAAAAATCACTTCAAATATCATCGGCAAAATTGCCGTTTTATCCTTACTTTTCTTTTTTATTGGAATGACTACTACTTTTGCACAAAGCGAAAGAGGAAAACAAATGCGAAATAAAAATGCTACTCCAGCCGAAAAAGCAGAGAGAAAATCTCAAAAATGGAAAACCGAGTTTAGCCTCAATGATACACAAACGGCACAACTCAAAACAGCTCTTTTGACACGAATTACAGCAACTGATGCTATCAAAAATGAAGGAAAAAGTCCAGAAAAAAGAGCAAAACGCAAAGCCATCATGACAGAGTTTGATACACAAATAAAACGTATTTTTACAGCAGAACAGTATGCAGCTTATCAGAAAAAGAAAGAAGAGAAAAAAGAAAAAATGAAAGAAAATAGAGGAAAAGGCAAGGGAAAAGGAAAACACAAACATCATGACAATGATGATAATGACGACGATGACGATGATTTTTAATCAGCTTTTAACTTTCCTATAAACTAAAAAAGCCCTATTTCGTAATGAAATAGGGCTTTTTTATTAAATCTTGATGTTGTAGTGAGCTATTTAATCCCAAAATTTCTTCCAAATATTTTGAGACGTTTCTAAGAATTTTTCGGTTGCTTTTAGCTGCTCGGTACTACTTTGAGTAATATCCGACAAAAGAGGAACAGAACGAAGTAAATCGCTTTCTTTTACAGTTTGGTCAATCGCCTTTGCCCATTGAATTACTGTAGATTCGTCTTCTTTTGCATCAGGGACAAGGTTATTGATGTGTTTTGGAGCTATATTTTTTTTGTCTGCTTTTATTTCAACAGTTCTATTTATTTTTGTTTTGTCTTCTTTTTTTACAGTTTTGTCTGCTTGAGCTAAGATTTCGGTTTCGATAATTTGATGAGGGTTTTGATTAACAAACTCTTCTTTTGTGAAAGAGGTATCTGTTTTTTTTGTAATATTTTTAGAGGTTTCTTGTTCTTTCAAAAAAGCATCTAAATCTGCGAGGGTGCTATTTTTTGCCATAGTAGTATAAAAAAATGGTGCTTAATAAATGGATTTTGGATTGTTTTCACTAATTATTTTTTATAAATACTTGATTGTGTGTTAGTTATGATATAAAGCGTTTTATGACTTTTATCGTTATTTCTTCAGCAAAGATACAATATTTTTTGCAATTTCTTGGTATTCCTCAATAGGACTTAAAGTAGAAAATTCTGCCATTTTATTTTTGGTTACTACAAAAGTAGGAATAATGGCTGCATCTAGGCTAGAAAGAGCTTTTTCGACAGTACTTGGATTAGTTCTATTATGGATTCTGTTTGGAAGAGTAGCAATTTTGAGCTTTTTATTTATCTCTTGTGCAGGTTTCAAATCTTGTATGGTTTGATAGGCTACCAACAAATCATTTTGAGAAAGGCTTGTCGGAACGACTACCAAATCAGATTCTAAACACAGTTTTCTGATTGCCTCATCGGTTGTTTTGCCTGCGCTATCTACTAAGATATAATCATATTTTTTACCTTTTCTATATTTTTTGAGTTCATCGATAATTGTTTCATCTGTTGAGCCTAAGATTGGAAAAGGAGCATCTTTTTCAGCAACTTTCTTTTTAAAAAGCTCCATTTTTCGAAGCGTTGTGAGCGTATAATTGGTATCGGTTTCGATGAGTAATACACGCTTTTTCTGGCTGGCAAGCGTTGTGGCAAGGTGCATGATATTGGTAGTTTTGCCTGTTCCACCTTTTCGGCTGATGAAAGAAATTATCATAATGAAATTAAAAGAATTAGAAATACATTTTTGGAAGGGTTAAAAACAAAAATAACAATTAGTTGATAAATAACTTACGCTAACATCAATTTATTAGGGTAAACGCACGAAACTTTTTATACTGCTTTCAGTGTGTTTAAACACACTTTAACTATCAGAGTAAATTCAATTTGCAAAGTTAAAAACT
>PFKD01000159.1 GCA_002784125.1 Flexibacter sp. CG_4_10_14_3_um_filter_32_15 | reverse complement strand
CTAAAAAGACGTTTTATTGCTAATTTAATTTACATTGGGAATTGCTGACTAAAAACGACATTTTGAGATGCGCCCTCTTCTAATTGCTTTTGTTGGCGCAAAGTTTCGCTATTTCCATAATTTATTTGTGTATCCATCAATGAAAAATAAGTAGAAATAGGCTCAAGACCAGCACTCAAAGTAGCTTTTTCCCTAAAAACCTATTTCTTAAATGCTGAAGAGATAGGTTTTTTCTTGTCAAAAGTTAATTATTCTTTATAAGAACCCTCAAAATTTAATATTATTTTTAATTTATTTTGTCTATAAAATCACATAGCTATATGTAGTGGTTTAAAAATAGCATAAAAGCAGCACTAAAAAACCAACTCTTCTATAAAAATAGGCTAATAACAAAATAAATAGGTATTAAAATAGTTTTTTTACGATATAGACTAAATAAAAACTCTTTATTTTAAGTCTAAAAAAGCCTTAGTAAGAACAATATTAAGTTACAAAACTATTAAATATCAACTTTTTTAACTGAAATTACTCAAAAATTTTGGTTCATATTTATTTTATCTTACTTTTGCAGCATACTTAAATACTACAATGATTTACTCCCCTAAAAATCTTATGGTATTTTCAGAAAAGCAAAAACCCCTATTTGCTTGAAGTATATTTATTTTATAATCTTAAAAATCGGCTTCAAAACCGAAATTTATTTTAATGCAAAAGCCAACTAATTACATTCTGACAATTCTGTTAGGATTATCAATGACCTTTGGAACTACCTTAGTGTCTAATGCACAACAACAAGGGGGGGGGGGATAATAACTCCAAAAACCCTACTGATACCAAGATGCTAACACATATTTTTAGCACGCTTGATGGAACAAAAACAAAAACAGGTTATCTGTGGGACAAAACAGGCTACCTAGAAGTTTTGGATAGTGTCATTTTCAAGCATACACAAAATGCAAAACATGCACTTACTACCAAGACATGGAATGCTTACGCACAGGCTTTGGAATTTGCTAATGTAGATAAAAAAAGAGCTTACAAGGGTCTGCCTGCTGCTAATCCATTGCAAAGAGCAGATAGCAACCTTGTAGATTTTCGTATGATGGCAGTCAAAGTGGATAGAATCAAATCAACTAACTGCTTTCAAAGATAATCTGCTTTTGGTAGATACCGTCAAAAGGCATATTTATGATGTTCAAAACTCAAAGGAAAGTCCTTACGAAGAAAAAACAATCTTTTTGGCTTCTCTTTCCCACCAAACTGTATTTGGAAAAACAGTCTATTTTAAGATAGATGAAAGCCTTTTGATGGGAAACTTAACACCAACAGAAAAAAAGGAATTTTTCAGTACATTAAGAATAAGTGCTGGAGATTGCAACGGAGACCTACCTGTGTTACGTAATGAGATATAGCTTACACCTATCCTAATTATGGAACTCGTAGGCTAAAAATGAAAGCTACCGTAAATGGAATACAAATGGAATCACATTTTTTACTTACTCTTAGCTCGGCAAACAGTCGTTATGAAGATAATGATGGGACTTGGCAAGAGCCACCTGTTTTTGTTAATAACTACATGCCTCATGATACTGTTTGTGGAGATGGTTGGTGTGATCAATCAGAATTTTTCTTTTGTGAAGCTGACTGTGGAACACAACCAATTCCAACAGATATACAACCAGTAGATGATTGTCCTGATATTACCGATGTAGATGTGGTTATTCCTTCTCAAGATTGTGGTAGCGTTGTATTTGGAAGAGGAAGTGGTAGAAGTGGCTGTACAGTTCGGATTGGTAGGGATATTATTGCTGCTGCAAAATAGGACTACGAAATTGCACCACGAAGACCTTTTTCACACCGAAGACATGGAGAACATAACAACTTAGAAAATCAAATCCGTGCAGGAGCTTATATTTTCTTGAGTGATGACAACCTTTTGAATCGTCCTGTTATCTTATTAGATGGTTATACGAGTGTAGATGAATGTGGCTATACTCCCGTAGGAGAACGAGGAGCATTTTTTAATGATTTTGCAAATGAACTCTTAGATAGAGGTTACGATGTAATTTACCTCAATTATGAATATATGGGAAATTATATTGAGAATAACGCTGCCGTATTGCGTGAGCTTTTGGTAGATGTAAACGAAGCCAAACTACAAAATGCAGCACAATACGGTATAGCCATAGAACAAAATATAGTGCTGGGATATAGCATGGGAGGAGGAATTGCTCGATACGAACTAGCACGCATGGAAACTGAAAATGTACCCCATGATACTCGTTTGTATATTTCAATGGACACACCACACAAAGGCGCAAATGTACCGTTAGGTATTCAGCACTTTGGTGCCGATGCCAATGCTATTGTACATACCTTGCCTAGTTATATGCCTACTTTGGCACAGCCTTTTACGAATCTTATATTTGGGCTTACATTAGGAGTTACCAATTCAAACCTAGATTTGAATAATTTTATAAATAATCCAAATATAACCCTTTGGCTATCATTAAACATAAAATCAGATTTTCTTAATCAGATTCTGAACGACCACTCGGCACAGCAGTTCATAAAATACCATGCTTCTTTTGATGCTACTAGACCCAACCCAGAGTATGAAGCCTTACAAACTGAATATAGACGAATGAGTAATCTACTAGGCAACACGGGTTATCCTACTCAATGTGAAAATATAGCTATCATCAATGGAGATGCAAATGGCAGACCTACCATAAACGATCCAGTAGGAGGTACATTAGGGTTGATGAGTAATAATAGAAGTGGATATAGATACAGACATCGTTTTCTTGATTTTGAGGCTAACCTTCTTAGAATTTGGCTTGGCATAGAACATGGAAAAGAATTTAAAGCACAGCTCTCTTTTTCTGGACAAGACGGAACTCAAGGAGGACACGTTTCTTTCGTCAGAATGAGAAAATGGTGGCTAGGAATCTTTAGAGATGATGCCACTTTTGAGCATAGCGTAACAGGAAGACCTGACTACGACTTCGCTTCCGGTTCATTCATACGACAGGATATACAAGTAGAAGATTTTGATGTAGGAGGAGATTTCTTAGGTGCAGAGTTTAGTTTTAGACCAAACCATTTTACCTTCGTTCCGTCCGTAAGTGCTGCCGATATAAATATGCCAAACGGAAACCACGACAATAATTTGTATCTCAACTACAACCTTGCAGGAGATGCTACTTATCCACAAGTAGTAGATTTGACAAACTTCAATGTAGTAAATCCTAATGTGTGTCCGTTTGATAGGGTATATCCTAGTAACTCACTATTAGTAAGAAGATTAAGAGGAGGTAATGACAGAGATAACCTATCTCATGGAGAGTCTGACATTTTACTACCAAACATAGAAGATTTTGATGGGGACGGAACAAGAGAAAATCGTTTCTTAGATAATCATTTTCCCCCTCTCCCTCAAAACATTGCAGAGTTTTATACTCTGAATGCATGTGATATTCGTTTCGAACAACGAGAGGCTAGAACAAGCTGTGATGACCAATTTATTATGTTTGATATAGTTTTGGTAAATGGAAATGAGTTTCCTGCTTGTGAAGAAAATACACGTTATACTTGGTTTATTGATGGAAATCTTGTAGGTACTAGAGAACGTCCTCGTTATGGATATGATGTTCCAGTAGCAGAGATACCTACTGTTGATGTACCGATTACGAACTCTCATACTATTCGTGTAGTTATTGAGAAGCTCAACAGAAACACAGGTGTTTGGTTACAAGTAGCTGATGTTTCTGACACTTACTTTATCAATTATATAGAACCTACTTTTGATTGTAACGGAAATCAGATAGGACTAGGAAAAGTTGCTGTAGAAAAGAATGCTTCAGAACTTATTATCTATCCAAATCCTGCACAAACAGAAATTACAATACAAAGTCCTATTAAAATTCAAAACATTGAAATTAGTAATGGATTGGGACAAGTTGTTTCTAAAACTATTTTTAATTCTAAGATAAACACTTTGTCTATCAATACTTTGCCTAAAGGAATTTATTTTGTAAAAGTTATTTTAGAAGATAATTCTTTAGCAATCAAAAAACTAATAATTAATTAATTTACTTATCTCTATTCCTTTAACTTTCTTATAGGAATAGAGATTCTTTAATATACATGATTTATGAAAAATACGATTTATGTTTTACTATTATTTATATTTTCTATAACCAGTTGTGATATTATTGGCATTCCAAACAACTGTGAAAACTTACAGCCCATGAAACTTACAGAGAATGATAAGAGATGGCTTACTGATTCTGTTCAGTATTTCATGAAAGAAAATGACACTTTTAGAATGCGTAGTAGTATTGGAGAACCTAGAGAAATAACAAGTAGTATCATAGACTGTCAAATTCCTATACAATACTTTATACCCTTACAGACAAACGAAATAACCTCAAAATCTCTTGGAGTTCGTATAGATTTACTAAAAACCCCTAAAGAAACCAATATTAGTTATACCTTCTCTAAAAACACTCCAGATAATTTAGTTGTGGGTGTTAATCAAACGATGGGACTTATAGATTTAGATGACAATACACCTGCTTTACCAAATGTTTATTTTGTACATGGGGAGTATCTAGGTACTCATACCATCCGAGGTAGAGAATATACAGAGGTGTATAAGTTTGAGGATTTAAGTGAAAGCAATATACCAGAAATAGATGTTTTTAGCATTACTGTTAGTCCTATTGGTTTTCTGCGTGTTGAGTTTTATAGTGACGAAGTGTGGGAACGTATTATTGTTGATTAATCTATGACTAATTTATCTTTTTCTTGCTATCCAAATAAGGATTTTCTTTTTGGGAAGTCCTTATTTTTGGGTGAGATTGATTAAAAACTTTGTAAGTATTTTTTATGAACTGAACTATTATCAAAGTTTAAACAATTTTTAGTAAAGAAAATTCAAGTCTAGAATATTCATTTATCACTTATCACTCAAAAAAATCAGGTTGTTTGACAATTTTTGCACCTACTCATTTTCGTCTATCATTTGATATTCTGAGAATGGTAGGGAAAAGACACGTCTTTTCCTACCCAGCAGGAAATTTTATAGCCCAAATTAAACTATAAACGGCTATTTTAGGAAAAGGCGTGCCTTTTCCCTACAAATAAAAATCACTAGATATGACAAAATGAATGACATTCAAATATCTCATAATTAGAACAAAGTGCAAAAATTGTCAGAGAACCAAAAATCATTCTTCAATCCGAATTTCATTATCCTGTACAAAAGGAATTTGTTTTTTCTTCTTTTTAATTTTAAAAAGGTCTTTAAAATTATCAAACGTAAAGATTTTTAGAAGACTTGCACCTGCCGTCGAATTATTTTGAAGTGCAGTATTGAATGTATTTACATTATTTTTATGATAGACTTTCATACGCAGTTTTCCATCTGGCAAAATCAAATATTCGACTGTCCAATCTCCTGCAATACTGGCTAAATTAGCTTGATTCTGCACATTTGTAAACGAGCCTTCCCGAGTTACACGTATTCTTCCCTCAAAAAAGGAATAAGAAAGTCGTAGTTGTAACGTATTCAAAGCCTGTGCGTCAAGTCCCTGTACATTCAAATCTATTTCCAAATTTTCATCAACTTGCGAAATAAGATTACTAAGCTGATTCGATAAAAGCTCACTCACACTACTTCCTGCCGAACGGTTGATTCCCTCAAAGGCATTTTGAGTCGACAAACGTCGTAGTAAAATCAAACTAAAGACCTGTTTATTCATTTCTTGGTCGTCATTTTGAATGCGAGTTTTGAAAGCTGCTACATACGATTCTAAAGAAATGGGTGTTCCTCCTGCTAGTATCAAAGCTGGATATTGAGTTATATTTATATCAAAACGAATATCAGGAGTAAGCAAATCGCCTTTTAAAAATAAATCTACCACAACAGGATAACGCCTTTTAATCTCTGGACTAGCCAAAACACTACTGTCCGAAACATTAATAATAGGTGCAAGAGAAGCCATTTGTTGATAGGTCGCTGTCAAATCTACCTGTGCTGCAAAAGGGTCGCCACTCCACGTAATATGACTTCCTCTATCGACATTAAATTCTTTATTAATGACATTCAAAAAGGTAAAATTATATGCTCCTTTTACAATTTCTACATCACCATACATATTAAAATCGCCCTTTGTGTCGATAATCATTTTGAGCCTTCCTTTTCCATTTCCACGAATTACATCGCCTACTTTTTTATCAAAAATGAGTTCTACATAAGCATCAGGCGTAATGTCTAAGTTGAATTCCATTTTTAGACTAGATAAATCTTCTTTTTTCAAACGGCTTTGAAGAGAATCTAATTTTGTAGAATCAGTATGATTGACAAAACGAATAAAAGACTGCGTCGAAACATCTTCAGGGTTGGAGAGAGGCATATAAATACGTGTCCCAGCTTCACTTTTTGCATTAATAGTAATTCCCAACTGCTCCAAAGCTCCAAAAAGCTCAAAATCTCCAGTCGCAAAGGCAGTTCCATAAAAAAGGTCATTATGATGAGCTTTTGTATCCAAAACTTTCATTCTCTTCATTTCTCCACGAAGCTGCATCACAAAATCCTTAAAACCGTCGTGAAAAATACCACCATCCAAAAAGGCAATATTATCAGCATCGTCATACAAACGCAGCCTATCCACACCAATTTCATTTTCTGTAAAGGTTACTTTATCATCAAAATGATAGACTGTGTTGAGATAATCTACTCTAAAACTTCCACCACTTACAAAAGTCTCTCCTATCAATTTGATTTGATTTGGCTTTCCTTTTATCTTGACAGCCCCATAGACATCGCCTTTAAAATTATCAGCCACAACATTCAAAAATGGCTCAACAATATTGAGTTTCATTCCAATAATTTTGGCATCTAAATTCAATGGGTTTTCTTTGTCTTTTGGCGAATAATACCCCGAAATATCAACGACTTCTCTACGTCCATACGCCAAATACGCCTCAATATTTAGTTTTTGCTCTTCATTATTCCAAACCGATTCGGTATGCAAGTTTCCAATCGGAATTCCTGCCATCACCACTTTTTGAAGATTAAGGTTATTTTCTAGTTTTAGCGTATCATAAATGCCACTAATAAACGCTTCTCCACTTGCTTGTCCTTCTACATCTTGCCCCAAAAATATCCCAAAAGGTTCTAAATCTACATTTACTAAACCTAGATTGAGAATAGCATTTGGGTCTTTCGAAACTTTACCCATTATTTCTATTCGTTGGTTATCACTTTGCAAAACAAATTTATTCTCAAAACGAATTTCATCTTTACGTATTCCTATTTGTACTGATGTATCACTTCTCCATTTTTTATCTAATACCAAAAATTCTGGGTTGATAAGATTGAGTGCATAAAGCGAATCTGTAATAGTTAGAGAGCCTTTTAATGAAATATTGTCTTGATGTTCTTGTCTTTTTATGTAGGTATCAAACAAAATTTCTCTTCCAAACCATTGTGCATCAATGCGTAGATTTTCGGCAGCAACGGCAGAAGTATAATACTGTCTTTCTGAAAAAATAGTAGTCTGAACATCAACTCCTGTCGAATCCAAAGGCTTAATGGCATTGATTTTAAGGTCTGTTTTGTATAATGCTAAATCTTGATAAGAAAGCGAATCTATATAAGAATCTAGCGTAAATTTGACTTGATTTTTTTCTAAATTTCGCTCAAAAACCCCCTCAAATTTTGAGTCAGCAGCCATATAAAATTGGGGTTCGAAAAGACGAATTAAAGGATTTATTTTTTTGACATCAATAGAATAATCAATTTTGTAGAGCGTTTTTTCAGCAGAATTTTTTTCTAATCGTTCTCTTTTTTTGTTATAATAAGCCACTTGAGAAGCCGAATCATTCAAAAACTCTAATTGATATTCTTCAAAAGTATTTATTGCATCATCAATAGCATCTTGTAATTGAAACTCTCCTTTTATATCAAAATCAACATAATCAGATTCTAAATGAATATCACGAAACCCATTTTCTAAAGTAGAATTAAGAGAAATTACACTTAAAGCCAGTTTGTTTTTGTTGTAATCAATTTGAGCTTGACGAATTTCGGCAGTTCCTGTGATAGAATTTAGGGTAAGTCCTTTTAGATTAAAGTTACCATTTCCTTGCAGGTTAGCAATTTTTTTTGAAAGTCCTAAGTTTTGCAAATCTGATTTTATAATTTGAACCCTTCCATTAATAACACTATCTTGCAAATCAATTTTTCCACGCATATCAGCCACTAAATTAGCATCATTAATCGTCATCTCCCCAGCAAAAGTAGGACGTTTGAAACGCCCATCTACCATAATATTTTTGTAAGAATAATACTTAAATGTGTTCTTTAATGTAATGCTATCAACGACTGCTTTTACTTCAAAATCAGCATCTTCTTTTGTAAAACCTTTTCCATTTATCTGTCCTTTGGCTGTTATTTGTCCTATAAAATTCGTTTTAGCGAATTTTCCAGCTTTAAAACGTACTAGATTTAATTTTCCTTCGTAGGTTTTATTTATTGTATTTAAGTGAATATCGGTTAGGGCATTTCCTATTGATGTTCTGAATTTTCCTTTTGCTACAAAATCAGAAGGAAAACCCAAAAATTCACCAGAAAAACTAACCATTCCTAAAGGCAAAACAGTTTGATAATCAGACAGAGAAATATATTGTTTGATGTCTGGAATAGTCAGCCGAGCATCTTTAAAACGCAAATCAAAAAAAGCATTTTCATAATCAGGCAGACCACGAATAGCAAATTTTCCATCGACAAAACTCTGATTGGCAAAATCTATCCGTAAATCTTTTGAGCGCAAATCATTTACTGTTCCACGCACCACCCCAGTAGCGACTAAACGCTCTTTATATTGCTTCAAGGAAGGCGCAAAACGAGCCAAGTCAGCAAAATCAATTTGGGCATTTTGAAGATTGGCATAAATATCTACCTTTTCTATAAAATTTTCTGAAAGATAAGCTGTACTATCATATCTAAAAATGAGTGTGTCTTTGAGATGACTATTTCCAATTTTTGCATCAAGATTCAGAAATTCTAATGAGTTGTTGGTATAACGAAAAAACACATCTAAATTACTGACAGGAAAATCGACAAAAGGCTCAATCAGACTTCCATTCTTGACATTTAATTCTACGGTATCTTTAAATAACCTAAAATAATCCAACTCTCCATAAATATTACTAATCGTAAAATGATTGTAATCAAAAAGTCCTGTTTCTAATGAATCTTTAGCAGGATTATGAAGCGAAAACTGAACATTATGCAGACTTGCTTTATTAATTTTGAAAGGAACATTTTTTGTTTTTTGGGTGCTATCACTTGTAGAAGAAAGTGCAGAAATAGCTCGTATAAGCTCATTGATATTCCAAGATTCGGTCGCAGGGTTCATTGTCATATTAAACTGTGTCCCACGCAATTCTACATTATCAATCTGAATAACTTCCCCTCCAAAAATCTTACGCCAACCCAAGTCTGCATTCAGCGTGTCCGAATCTATAAAAAGCCTATCAGTATGGTCAATTACTTTAAGTCCTATTAAAGTAACTTTATCAATATCAGAAAAATACAATCTTTCGATCGTAATTGGAAACCCCAAACGCTCACTCAAATAGGTAGCTCCAATTTTGGCTGCCCAAGTTTGTGTACCCGAATATTGAGCAACAAGCGTAATCAAAAGTAGAAATATAAGCACAACCAAAAACGCTCTTATAAAAAAGCGTATTGTCCTGCCCACTCGTATCATAAACCAACGGAGATAAATAGCAAGATTGTGATATATTTTTTTGAGTTTTTGCAAGTTTAGGGACTGGAGATTAGGGAATGGGAATTAGGGAATTGCATTTAATTCTAAAATCTAACTTCTACCTTTATATACATAAGCAAAATTAAGACTTCATTTCACAGAAAGCTAAGTTTTAATATATATTTTTTATAGATTGAAAAATAATAGGATAGTCGTTTTTTATTTAAACCGTTCAGAATGGTATATGTTTTGCAAAACCAAAAACCTTTGTTTTGGGTATAAATAGTCTTACCTATATCAACTCTATGAAAAACCTTCTTCTCAAATCTTCTTTAGCTATTTTATTTCTTTTTTCGTTGTTTCTATTTTTTGATACAACAGGATTTTATGAAAAAGTAGCAACTGTTTCTCTTTTTGTTCGTCAGTATTTTGGGCGTTTTTATTTGTATTTGGGGCTTTTTTGTGTTGTCTTTATTTTAGGAATTGCTTTTCTCCTTTAGGAAAACGAAGATTAGGAAATATGACAGGCGACTCAAAAAAAAAATGGTAAAAACATAAAACCTCAATACAGTCTTTGGGCGTGGATAGCAATGCTTTATAGTGCAGGAATGGGCGCAGGAATTTTGCTTCGTGCTGTTCAAGAACCTATTTTTATGTATCAAAATCCACCTCTTCAAACAGGAGTTTTGGCTGATGTTTTGGCTTTAGAATATACATTTTATCAATGGGGTTTTACGGCGTGGGCTTTTTATGGACTTTTTGCACTTTTGGTCGGCTATTATTTTTTTGAGAAGGAAAAGCCTATTTTAGTACAGCAATTCCCAATGTAACACGATTTTGATTTAAAATCGAAAGTTTAGGCGTTTTTTAGTTAAAAAAATCAACATTTAAGAGAGTTTAAAGCCCTTGTTTCAAATTATTAAGCCCTAAAGAGACGTTTTATTGCTAATTTAATTGGTTATCTGACAATTTTTGTGGA
>PFKD01000241.1 GCA_002784125.1 Flexibacter sp. CG_4_10_14_3_um_filter_32_15 | reverse complement strand
GTGTGTTTAAATACACTGAAAGCAGTATAAAAAGTTTCGTGCGTTTACCCTAGTTTTTTTATGCTTATTCATTTTTCAATATTTTTTTGAGTAAATTGTACATTATCTTTATTCTCAATCAATTCTCTAAAAAAACAACTTATAATAATGATTCGTCCTACTTTATTTATACTTACTTTATTGGTGTACTTTTCTAGTAATTCATTAAATTTATTCGCTCAAACAAATACTAATACTATGCAAACACAAACCGTAGAAAATACAGATACTCAAAATATAGATACTCAAATAAACAGTCAATTAGAAAAAAATACGCCTTCACTCATTGAGCTTTATACTTATCTACATCAAAACCCAGAACTATCAGAACAAGAAGAAGAAACTTCTAAAAAAATGGGTTCTGAATTGAGGAAATTAGGTTACGAAGTAACTGAAAAATTTGGAGATTATGGAGTAGTGGGAGTTTTGAAAAATGGAGAAGGAAAAACGGTTCTCATTCGTGCTGATATGGACGCTTTACCTGTTGAGGAAAAAACAGGTTTGCCGTATGCCAGTACAATGAAAAGAACAGATAAAGATGGAAATGAAGTTGCAGTCATGCACGCTTGTGGACACGATATGCACATGACTGTTTTGATAGGAGTAGCACAAACCATGGCAAACTTGAAAGATACTTGGAAAGGAACTTTGATTTTGGTAGCACAACCAGCCGAAGAAGTAGGAAGTGGTGCAAAAGCAATGGTAGAAGCAGAACTCTATAAAAAATTTGGAACACCTGATTATGCACTTGCTCTTCACACAAATGCAAATTTAGCTCACGGAACTATCGGATATTGTAAAAATGCAGCTCTTGCCAATGTAGATATGGTAAATATTACAGTTTTTGGAGAGGGTGGACATGGTGCTTATCCACACACTACAAAAGATCCAATCGTTTTGGCTTCTCAAATGATTTTGGGTTTTCAGACCATTGTAAGTAGAGAAACTTCGCCTACCGATGCAGCCGTTGTAACAGTGGGTTCTTTTCATGCAGGAACAAAACATAATATAATTTCAGACCGTGCAGAACTTCAGCTTACACTTCGTTCTTATACCGATGATGTCAGAAATCATACTTTAGAAGCGATTGAAAGAATAGCAAAAGGGTATGCCATGGCAGCAGGAGTAGAAAAAATGCCAGTTATAGAAATTGATGGAAACCCAACACCTGCAACTATCAATAATCTAGAACTTACTGAAAAAGTAGCTAATTCTGCTAAGAAAATTTTAGGAGATAAAAATGTAGTAGAAGTAGATCCTGTTATGGGAGGAGAAGATTTTAGCCGTTTTGGTCGTACTGCTGAAAATGTACCGATTAGCTTATTTTGGCTTGGTGTGGTAGAACCTGAAAAAATTGAAGAAAGTAAAAAAACAGGTAAACCTTTACCATCTTTGCATTCTCCTTTTTATGCGCCTGTTCCTAAACCTTCTATTCAAACAGGAGTAAAAGTAATGGTTCAATCTGCTTTAGATTTGTTTGGAGAAGAATAAAAATTCTTTATTTCTTAAAAGAATATTCATTTTAAAATAAATTTTCTATTTTCCGTCAAACACTATCTTATAGGTAGTGTTTATTTTTTACTCTAATTTATAACCTTCTATCATTATATGCTCGTTCAAAATTTAGGTAGGATTCCAGTTGCCGATTCAGGTCCTATTTATCAAGAAACTATTTTGGGACGTTTACCTGTCGAACCCTTCAATACAGCTAGTAATTTAGTATTTCTATTTGTTATTATTTATTGGGCAAGCAAAATTTATCCTAACTTTCATAGGTATCGTTTTATGACTTATGTTATTATTACTTTATCTATTGGATATATTGGAGGAACAATTTATCACGGCACACGCAGCCATGAAATATGGCTCTTGATGGACTGGGTATCTATTTTTATTTTGAGTGTTAGTGGAGTTGTTTATTTTTTCAGAAAGTTAGGTATTCATTGGTTGATTATGGTTGTGCTTGTGCTTTTTCCTTTTTTATTGATGTTTACTTTAGATGCTATTCCTTCCCTTCCTCGTTCAATTAAGAATTTAATAGAATATAGTTCGTTGGCTTTTACTATTTTACTTCCTATTTTTTTCTACCTTCAAAAAACAAATTGGTTTTTTAAAGAACGTATTTTGATAGGATTACTACTTTTTTGTATTGCTATTTTCTTTCGTACCATAGATAATACTGAGATTTCAAACAACTATTTTTCTATGGGAAAGCATTTTTTATGGCATATATTTGGAGCTTTGGCAGTTCATGCTGTTATTAGTTATTTATATTTAGTAAAAAAAATAAGTCTGAATATTGATTAAGAACAATTACGATATTATATTATTTAAATCAAAAATATCTATTGCAAAAAATGAAAGATAAAGTTTATCCAAAATTATTCACACAAGACATTCCAAAAAACACAGGCAGACGTTTTGCCATTAGTGATATTCACGGCTGTGGCAAAACGTTTATTTATTTGGTAGAAGAAATCTTAAAACTCACAAAAGACGACCAACTTTTCGTTTTGGGAGATTTGATAGATAGAGGTAAAAATGCAATTCTTTTGATAGATTATATTATTGAAAAGCAAAAAGAAGGTTATCCCATTTTTGTTTTGATAGGAAATCATGAACAAATGCTTTTGGATAATTATCATAGAGATGGAAATCAAACTTATCAAAAAGTATTAAAATATGATAATTTAGAAGGTTTGGCAAATGAAGATAGTGAAATCAAACCAAAATATGTTGATTTTTTTGAAAGTATGCTTTTTTATATCGAATTAGAAAATTGTCTTTTGGTTCATGCAGGTTTTGATGTAAATTATGAATTTGTCAAAATACAAAACATTTTTACGGATAAAGAAGCGATGCTATGGATACGAGATTTTAAAGGGAATTTGGAACGAACACAGCAAAAACCTGTCGTACACGGTCATGTCGTTCATAATTTGGATCAGATAAAAGAAAGTTTAGAACTTGCTAAACAGAAAAAAGCTGCTGTTGTTCCGATTGACAACGGTTGTGCCTATGTAATCTTAGGAAAAGAGGAAAAAAATAATGGCGAAATAGGAAATCTTTGTGCCGTAGAAATCACAGAAAAAACGAATACGTGGAAGCTTTTTTATACGCCTTTTCGTGAGTAGCTTACTCTTTAGAGTGAGTATAACTGTAAACTTTAGTTTTCGGCTTTTATAATTGAGTTTTCTTCCAACTCATAAATCCCCAAACCTGCCGAAATACATGCCCAAATAGGAGCAAACAAAATTCCTAAAATAGGAATCCAAATCATAAAATACATTGTCATTCCTACACCAACAGCAAAAGGACGGTGTTTTTTTACGGTTGCTCTACTTTCTTGTACATCTAATTTCATAAACTCATTTCTCAAATCTATCATTCCAAAACCTAAAAAATAAGATTCTACCAAAATAATCAAAACAGTAGTAAAGGGAGAAACAGGAGAGAAAAAAAGTCCTATCAAAATAAGAGGAATCGTAATACTGAGTTCGATAGCTAAATTAGTGAGATTGATAATAAGACCACGTTTGAGGTCATGCAAAAATTGAGGAAAATGAAAATCTTCATTTGGTCGTTCTGGATGTAAAATTTCTTGAACCTTTGCAGCTACAATCGACAAAACTGGCGCAAGCAAAATCAACATTAAGTATTTATACGATTTGAAATAAATCAAAAATGCAATGATAGACACGAGAATAGCAACAATATAAGAAAGTGCTGTTTGCCACCAGTTTACAGGATTATCTAACCTAAAAAGTCCTTCTAGCCAATCTATTGTATCATTTACAAAATAAAACCCTACAATTCCGACTGAAACAAAAATAATTACATTCAGAAGTGCAGGTAAAAAATAATATTTCCAAAGATTATGTTTACGAGTAAAAGCCAATGCCTTACCATACAAACGCACACCTAACCAAAATTTTGCAAATGGATTCATAGAATTTATTTCATTTTTATTTGTAGGAAAAAGGCACGCCTTTTCTAGAGGCACAGAAAAATACTGTTTTAGGAAAAGGCGTGCCTTTTCCCTACTCTGAAATTACAGATCACTCAAATCAAAAATAATTCCTCTATTACTAGAAGAAGATTGAGAAGTCGTTTCTTGTTGTTTCTGCTGCTCTGCTTTTTGTTTTTCTTCTTGTTCTTGTTGTCTTATTCTTTGAGCAAACTCTTGTCTTTCTTGTTGTTCTTGCTGCTCTATTTGTCTTCTGATTTTTTCTTGTTGTCTTTGTGCTTCTTCTAATTCTTGCTTTATTTTTTCTTGTTCTTCTCTTGTTTTTTGCTCTGCTTCGTGTTTTACTTCTTGACGAATTTCTGGAACAACTTTACGAGGAGTTTCTCTGTCATAATTAATAGGCGAAGAATAATCTGAATAAGCAGCAGCACTTTGATTATACAATTCTTGATAATTTTCTCCTTCAAGTTGTTTTAATTGCTCTCTAATAATCTGACTGTGATGTTGGTGCATTCTTTCGGCACGTTCCAAGGCTTTTTCAGAGGTATGTTCTACATCCAATTTAGACAAACGCTCAATTTTTGAAAGCGCTGTTTCCATAAAACTCTGCAATTCTTGCATCATCTGCACTTTTTGTTGTGCGCTATATTCATACGAATAATTCAAGAGTTTTATCTCTCGTTTCATTTCTGTAAGCGTTTGGTCGGCAAGTTGTTGAGTGCTTAGAAGAATACTTTTTGCATTTGATTTGGCATTTTGTAGAAGTGCATCAGCTTGCATTTTCCCTTCTAAAATAAGTAAATCAGCTCGTTTTTGAGCCTGTTCCCAATTCAAACGGTTTGCTTCCTGTGATTGTGAAAGCGATTCTAAAAGTGTACGCTCAATTTCTTTGAGTTTGGCGAGTTCGGTATGCAAATAACCTACTTGTCTTTCCAATTCTTCATTGCGATGAGCTACCGAACTCATATTTTCAGCAACATCAGAAAGATATTCGCTTACATCTTCTTTGCGATAGCCACCAAAAGTAACCTGTTTGAAAGAATGTTTGCGAATTTGTGTAGGTGCGATAGGAGGTCTATTGTTGTTTGTGTCTGCCATAACTCGTTTTGCACAATTATTTTTTGAGAAACTGTTTTTAGTAATAGGAAAGTTCTGCTAAAATACTATTTTTTTTTCTTCTTTTAATAAGAATTAATTTAGCAAATGCTAAAATCCGTTTTATTTTAGTAGAAATTCATCAAAAAAAATAGGCAGCTTTCAAAAAAACTACCTACTTCAAGATTTATTATTTTTCCTGCCGTTATCGGTGTCTCACCGACGACAAAAAACTACTACGCCGAAGGATTCATCACCACACTATAAACCGTAATAGAATTCAATTCTCTACCAAAATAAAGTTTGTCTAGTGCTTCGTACATATTTCTTGCACGAAAATAAGAGGTTTGTAATTCCCTTTGTCCACTATTTTCCTTCGAAACCCACTGAATGGTATAAGAACTGTCACGCTCACGGTAATTGCGAACGTACTCAAACATTTTTTTGAGTGCATCTAATTTGTCTGTTCCGAGTTCGGTATGAAACAAAAAAGATTGATTGTGGCGAGGATTAACAGTAATTAAATTTAATTTTATGGTCGTTCCTTCTTGTGAATAATCAAAAATAAGACTTCCATCAATTCCCAAATGGTCTTCTATGCCTTTCTGAATGCGTGCAGATTCTACGTGTATGTCGTTTGGTGTCATTTTTTTATGCGTTTGATTTTTTAATTGATTTTTTTGTTCTGTAAAATTAAGAAAAAAAATAGCTTACTCTTTAGAGTGAATGAAAATGTACTGAAGACTTTAGTCTTCGAGAGGAATAAAAAAGACAAAAAAAGGAATATTTTTACTTTGCAGACTAAAGCCTACAGTACGATTTCGCACCTTAAAAGGCACACTACACTTTGGGTAAAAAATATTGCCAAATTACCTATTTTTTCGTAACTTGCAGAGTTCTTTTTTAGAAAAATTTTATCAAAAAATCAACTCAAAAAATCTTTGAAAGTTACGTTTTTGAGCTTTCAGCCGTTGCTTGTGTCCCCACAAGCAACACATACACAAATGCGAATTTCAATTTAATATAGTTTTATACTAGATATATATGGCAGATATAGAAAATGGTTCAGAAGACCTTTTGGATGATGGAAATAGTAATATTATTCCTGTAAGTATTGAGGACGAAATGCGAACGGCATACATTGATTATTCGATGTCCGTTATCGTTTCTCGTGCTTTACCTGATGTGCGTGATGGCTTAAAGCCTGTACACCGTAGAGTTTTGTACGGAATGTCAGATTTGGGAGTGTATCACAATAAAGCCTACAAAAAATCGGCTCGTATTGTGGGTGAGGTTTTGGGTAAGTACCACCCTCACGGCGATTCATCGGTTTATGAAACAATGGTTCGTATGGCGCAAGAGTGGTCGCTTCGTTATATGCTCGTCGATGGTCAAGGAAACTTTGGCTCTATTGATGGCGATAATGCAGCAGCAATGCGTTATACAGAGGCACGTATGCAGCGTTTGGCTGAGGAAATGTTGGCAGATTTGAACAAAGAAGTAGTTGATTTTATTCCAAACTTTGATGATTCATTGACAGAACCTTCTGTTTTACCTGGTAAATTACCCAACCTTTTGGTAAATGGTTCGGCTGGTATTGCTGTCGGAATGGCAACCAATATGGCTCCTCACAACCTTACAGAAGTAATTGACGGAATTATTGAGTACATCAAAAATCCAGAAATTACGGTCGAAGAACTTACAAAATTTGTTATTGCACCTGACTTTCCGACTGGAGGAATTATTTATGGATACACAGGCGTAAAAAAAGCTCTTGAAACAGGACGTGGAAGAATTGTGATGCGTGCCGTTGCAACGATTCACACAGACAAAAATAACCGTGAACAGATTATCGTAACTGAAGTTCCTTATCAAACCAATAAAGCAATCCTGATTGAAAAAACGGCTGCTATGGTAAATGAAAAGCGTATTGAAGGAATTTCTGGTATTCGTGATGAGTCAGATAGAAATGGTTTGCGTATCGTTTATGATATCAAACGTGATTCGATGGCAAATGTAGTTTTGAACCAACTTTTCAAATATACAGGACTTCAAACTTCATTTAGTGTCAATAATGTTGCCCTTGTAAAAGGTCGTCCAAGAATCTGTAATCTTAAAGATTTAATTAGTTATTACGTCGAACACAGACACGAAATTGTTGTTCGCAGAACAGAATATGACCTTAGAGAAGCCAAAAAACGCCTTCATGTTTTAGAAGGACTTTTGAAAGCTCTTGATGTAATTGATTTAGTAATTGCAACTATTCGTAGCTCAAAAGATGCCGAAGAAGCAAGAAATGTTTTGATGGCACAAGGAGAAATGAACACAGAGAGTCGTTTCTTTAAAGATATTACCGTTCCAAGTGGTTTTGTATTTGATTTTTCAGAAATTCAAGCCAAAGAAATTTTGGGAATGCGTCTTCAACGTCTTACAGGACTAGAGCGCAACAAAATTCAAATGGAGTACGATGCACTTGTCTTGACAGTTGAGGATTACGAAGATATTTTGGCTAGAGTAGAGCGTCGTATGGAAATCATTTCGGAAGAATTACTTGAGCTTAGAGAAAAATATGGCGATGAGCGTCGTACTCAAATCGTTCATAGTGCAGAAGATATTGATATTGAAGATTTGATTGCCGAAGAAGAAATGGTAATTACGATTTCGAATGAAGGCTATATCAAACGTACTTCTTTATCCGAATACAAATCTCAAGCTCGTGGTGGAAAAGGCTCAAAAGGCGCAACTACAAAAGCTGATGATTTTGCAGAACATTTATTTGTAGCTTCTACACACAATTATTTATTGATTTTTACAGACCACGGAAAAGTATATTGGTTAAAAGTATATGCCATTCCAGAAGGCTCAAAGACTTCAAAAGGTCGTCCTCTTCAAAATCTTATTTCAATAGAAACAGGCGAAAAAGTACAGGCAGTTATTAATGTAAAAAGCCTAAAAGATGAAGATTATATCAATAATAATAATCTAATTTTCTGTACGAAAAAAGGACAAATCAAGAAAACAGTTTTAGAATCCTATTCTCGTCCTCGTCAAAATGGAATCAATGCCATTACAATCAATGAAGGCGATGCACTTTTAGATGTTCGTTTGACAGATGGAAGTAATGAAATTATTATGGCAGTTGGTTCGGGTCGTGCTATTCGTTTCAATGAAACACAAGTTCGCCCAATGGGAAGAACAGCATCAGGTGTTCGTGGAATTAATGTAAAAGAAGGGGATGAAGTAATTGGAATGGTTTGTCTGAACCGTCCAGATTCAAATCTTTTAGTTGTTTCTGAAAAAGGATACGGAAAACGCTCTGATGTAGAAGATTATAGAGTTATCAAGCGTGGTGGAAAAGGAGTAACAACGCTCAAAATCACAGAAAAAACAGGTGCTTTGATTGCCATAAAAGAAGTAATTGATACCGACCATTTGATGATTAGCAGAAAATCGGGTGTTATGATTCGTTTTGCCGTTTCTGAGCTTCGTACTATGGGACGTGCTACACAAGGCGTTCGTTTGATAAATTTAGCAGAAGGAGATGAAATTGCTTCAGTTGCTAAAATCGAACACATAGAAGAAGAATTGGAGGATATTTTATTAGAAGAAGGAGTAGAAAATCCTGATACAGAAGTAGATGGAGAAATTTCTGCAAACCTTGCTAATGAAGCCAATAACTCTGAGAATGGAAGTCATCCTAAAAATGATGATACAGAAGCTGACGAAAATTCAGAAGATGTAGAATAGATGTAGAATAGATGTAGAATAGATGTAGAATAATTTTTTCTGCATTATACTTGCATTAACTTTAGAAGTTCTATTTTTGTAGCATATTTTTGCAGTACAGAATAGAACTTCTATTTTTTTGTAAAAATTTAATTCAAAATAATATAGCATCTATTTTAATTTTAGTGTGCCATTAATTAACCCAATAACTCAAACTCATTTTATACAATGACAAAATCAATATTAAAATCAATCGTAGCAGGTACTGCATTTGTAGCTGGTTCATTTCTTACAAATATAGCTATTGCACAAAATGGTGCGCTTACTAGTGCTGAATTCTTCATATTGCCCGAAAATGCTAATTATGAAAAAGCATTAGACAAAGTTCGTCAAGCTACTTATCACAAAAAAACAGAAGGCAAAGCCAGAACATGGTATGTTCGTGCAAAAGTTTTTACTACTATTTTGGAAGTAGGAGCAGAAAAACCAGAAGTAGCTGCTCTTATAGAAAATCCAATAGATAGTGCACTTGTTTCTATGAATAAAGCATTAGAAACAGAAAAAGCCGAAGGAAAGGATAAATATACAAAAATGATAGAAGACCCAGCTTTTCAAAGTGCTTTGGGAATGGAAACAGGTCTGCAAGTTCGTTTAAAAAATACTATTCTGAATAAAGTACAAAAATATCAAGATAGTGAAGATTACTTGAAGGCGTATGAAACAATGATTCCTATTGTTACTTACTTTAAAGCTGATACAACCAACCTTTCTTTTATTGGGTATTTTGCTAACAAAGCAGAAGTTTATGATAAAGCTGCTATGTATTATGAAAAACTTGGAGATATGGATGAGTACTCAAGTGGTATGGAAGCCTATCAAACAGCTGCCTATTCATATTATCAAATAGAGGATAGTACTAATTTTTTCAGAATTTTAGAAAAAGGAGCTGAGCGTTATCCAAAAGAAACTTACTTTCTGACTAATATTGCTGATATATATATCAAACGTAAAGACTATCCTAAAGCGATTGAAACACTAAAAAAAGCGAATGCAATAGAGCCAAGTACCAAAACATTGACAAATATTGCCATTATGTATCAGTCTGAAAAACAACCAGAAAAAGCTGCAGAATATTACAAAAAAGTTTTGGAGCTAGATGAGTCAGATTATGATGCTACTTTTGCACTAACAGTTCATTATTACAAACAAGCAGCAGATGTATATAACAAATTGGTAGGAGAAGAACAAGACCCTACAAATGAAAAGATGAAACCTGTTCTTAAAGATGCAGAAGAAGCTATTATGTATGCAAAGAAAGCAGCAGAAATAAATGATGAAGATATAACGCTTTATAACATACTGAAAGACTTGTACACTATGAAAGAAGATGAGGCAAACATCGAAAAAATGAAAAAGGAATTAGAAAGAAGAAAATAATTTGATTCGTTTTTAATATTCATTTCTCTAAAATCCTATTTGTTGAAAGACAGATAGGATTTTTTTATTCCAAACAAACCAAAAATTACTGTACCCTGCTATTTTTTTGTGGAATATTATGGTTAAGGATTAGCTTTACTGAGCTATCGGTTAGTAGGATTAATAGGATTTGAAATACAGATAAATACAATTGCTATTTTTTAAATCAAATAATTAATAAAATACCTTTGAATAGTTAAATTAAATCACAGCTTTTATTGACATAATCTTCAAAAAATCTATTTTTATTCTCTGTGTTCCTCTGTGAACTCTGTGTTTAAAAATAGTAGGGTACAGTAACCAAAAATAAAAGCACAAAAAAAAGATGATACTTCCAAAGGCTGCATCATCTCCCACTACTCACTAACTATGACTACTGCAATTTTTTCCGTAGAGAAAATGGCATAGCCAACAAAAGATTTTTATATAATAAATTATTTTGGTCTACTCTACCCTACTAAAAAGGTAAATTTTGCATAAAAAAAAAGAAAAGTATATTTTTGAAGTGTCTAATCATCAAACTTATACTTTTCTATATGA
>PFKD01000249.1 GCA_002784125.1 Flexibacter sp. CG_4_10_14_3_um_filter_32_15 | reverse complement strand
GCAAGAACAAAGCATATTTATTATCAGTCCAATATCAGATAAGAGCCTAAAATAAACTCATTATTCAATTACTTAACTACTTGTTAATATGATAAATTATGTCTGTGTTTCTGACTTGCACTTGGGAGCAGCTTCTAGCCTGATGACGTATGTAAATCCAAATAGTTTTCAGATTGACCCACAAAAACCCAGTCCAACACTTGCAGAGTGGGTAAAATGTATGGATAAAATTATTTCTGAAACCAATCCAAAAGAAACAAAAAAGCCAAAATTAATCTTGAATGGCGATATTATGGAACTTGCTCTTTCAAACACAAATGAAACAGCAATGGCTTTTGAGCAATTCATTAATTTGATCTTTCCTGCTGATAAATCCCCAGAAGAATGGATTTTTGATACCGAAATGCACTTTTTACCTGGAAATCACGACCATCATTTATGGGAAAAAGCTAGAGAAACACAGTATATCAATTATATTCAAAGACTAGAACCAAATAGCTATTTACCTATTCCTTGGCATACTACAAAAATGTACAATCCAAACCCAATTCCTGATTATTTTATGAATGGAATTATGCAAAGACAACCTCATTTGAAAGAAGCTAACGTATGTGTTTCAACGATTTATCCCAATTATATTGTAACGAATGACGATAAAACGAAAGGCGTAGTTTTTTCACACGGACATTATATAGAATCCCTTTATACGCTCATGTCAGACTTAAAAACAATGATTTTTCCTGACCGTTTGCGTCCTCAAAATATGTGGGATATTGAAGCTGAAAATTTTGCTTGGATAGACTTTTTTTGGTCTACAATGGGACGTTCTGGGGAAGTAGGAAAGGATATTGAAGTCATTTATAACAAAATGCAAGACCCAAAAGAAGGTCGAAAACTGACCGATAATTTGGCTGAAAGTATTGCAGAACGTTGGCAAAAAAATGCAATCAAAGAAGTAATTACAGAAAAATCTTTACAATGGATTTTGGGAGAAGTTTTTGAAAAAATTGCGAATTCTGAACGTGGCGTTCCTCACAAAGTATTAGACGACAAAACAAAAGCAGGATTGACAGATTTTATAGAAAAACCTGTTTTGCTACAAATGAGAGCCGAAATGGGACAAATCCCTCCTCGTTTGAGCTTTATTTTTGGACATACGCACAAGCCTTTCGAAAAAATGATGAATTTTAGTGGTTTTCCACAAGCTGTAAAAGTATATAATGACGGTGGGTGGGTTGTCGATACGGTCGATCAACAGGCTTTCCATGGAGGAGCAGTTGTTTTGGTAGATGATAATTTGGATTGTATTTCGCTTCGAATGTACAACGAAGGAAAATACGAAGTTTCGGTAGCCGAAGCCAAATACGAAACCGACCAACATTCAAAATTTTTTCATACAGTTTCTAAACTAATAGCCAACCAACACGAACCTTTTGCTAGTTTTTGTCAAGTGATAGAAAAAGAAGTCGGTATTCGTCATGCTTATTTGCGTTCTAGTGTGGAGAGTTAGGAAAGGGGAAAGGGGAAAGGGGAAAGGGGAAAGGGGAAAGGGGAAAGGGGAAAGGGGATTTAATTCTAACTTTTAAATTTATTCAAAACCTCTCTCACACTTCCGTATTTTAATAATAATTCTTTTGCCTTTTCTTCTGAAATTTCTAATTCTTCTACCAAAAAACGTGTTCCTCTTTCGATGAGTTTTTGATTAGAAAGCTGCATATCTACCATTTTATTTCCTTTTACTCTTCCTAATTGTATCATGACAGAAGTCGAAATCATATTCAAAACTAACTTTTGTGCTGTTCCTGCTTTCATGCGTGTGCTGCCACTTACAAATTCTGCTCCTACAATTACCTCAATAGGAAATTGACTTGCTTTTGCTACTTCAGAACCTTTATTACAAACAATGCAACCTGTCAGAAGTCCATTTTGATTTGCTTTTTCTAATCCTCCAATCACATAGGGCGTTCTTCCAGAAGCTGCAATTCCTATTAATGTGTCATTTTCAGAAGGATTATAATTTGCTAAATCTTTCCAAGCCTGCTGATTATCGTCTTCGGCAAATTCTACGGCTTTTCTGATGGCAGAATCTCCACCCGCAATAAGTCCAACAACCAAGTCATGAGAAACACCAAACGTGGGAGGGCATTCAGAAGCATCAACAATTCCCAAACGTCCACTTGTTCCTGCACCAATGTAAAAAAGACGACCTCCAACTTTCATTCGTTTTGTGATTTCTATCACTAATTTTTCTATGTCTTGAATGACTTCTTTGATAGCAAAAGCTACTTTTTGGTCTTCTTGATTGATATTAAAGAGTAAGTCTTTGACAGACATTTTTTCTAGGTCAGAATAAGCAGAATTGGATTCGGTAGTAAACATAACAGAAAATTACAGATTAATGAGATATTAATGGCACAATTTGAATTATTTTTTGTAATTTATGGCAGGAGTAGTTGTTTTCACGAAAAAATCTAGAAATATTACTTTTTACGATCTTTTTTTTCGCTTGAAAGCTAAATACTTAACTTATTTTAAATGAAAATATTTTTTTTGTTTATTACAAAGTGTTTACAAACACATAAAATAGCTCTTAGAAAGATATTTTTTATAAAATAATTAAACAAAATTAGCAAATTTTCACAAAAAATAATAAAATTCGTAAATTTGCAGCTAGATTTATCTTATAAATAGTTTATTAGATTTAGAAGTAAAATAAAACTATTCAAATAAATAATAGTATTTTAAACAAATTAATTAACTACCATTAATATTTATACCTTTACTTTTTAATTACTAAAAATGATAATTCCCTTAATTATCAAAAAAATAAAATTATGAAAAAAATTACTACCATATACTTTTTTGTGTTTTTATTCCTTTCTTTTGGAGTAAAGGCACAAGAAGCTGATAATTATGTATTTAATACAAATAACTCTGCCAATCTAACAGGTGGAGGAGGTTGGACGACCATTATAGGTGCTGGAGAAAATCGTGATACCTTTAATGATGGCTTTGAGAATGTTCCTGCTAGTGCCATTGTAACTATTCCTTTTGAAGTTTGGTTTATGGGAGAACGTTTTACTTCTTTTAATGTGAACACAAATGGAATATTGCGTTTTGGCTCTACACCTGTTTTTTCAGGTGGAAATACATATAATATCAATGGACACGCTCGTCTGTCCCCTTTTGGTGCAAGTAGTGGAACAGGATTTCTTGATGATGGAGATTGGCAAACTGGAGAGGTAAGGTACAAAATAACAGGAACAATTCCCACCCGAGTATTGAAAGTTCAATACAATGATATGAGAGTAAGCCATAATAGTGGTAATGATGACGCTAGTTTTGAAATGCGTATTTTTGAAACAGCTAGAGTAAATACTACCGTGCCAAATGGTAGTGGACGTATTGATTTTATATATGGGTCAATGAGAAATAGTGGTAATGCAATTACAGGAGGAAATATTGGTATTGGTTATTCTGGTGCTCCAGGTACAAATGATTTTTTATCAGTAGATATTTCAAATCACACAGCCAGTACAACAGCTACAAATAACACCTATCCAAATGGAAATATTACACGACTTAATAATGGCAGAAGATATCGTTTTACGCCTCCATTAGTAGCAGGACAAGAAGTAGATTTAAGAGCAAGTTGTCTTTCTAGCACTTCTATTATTTTAAACTGGACAGATAACGCCACTAATGAAGTAGGAATTGTTCTTTATCGTTCTGTTAATGGAGGGTCTTATATTTTTGATAGACAATTACCTGCCAATACTACCAATGTTACTATCACAGGGCTAAATCCATCTACTGATTATAGTTATCAAGTTTATGCTGTTACAGAAGGAAAATTGAGTGCTTTAGCTCCCACAGGAACAGTAAACTTAACAACACTACCAGCTACTGTAAATGCCGTTTATTCTATCATATCGAATAATTGGACAAACATTAATACTTGGACGACAACTGCCGTTCCTGTCATAACAAGCGATGTAATCATTGGTTGTATAGACCCTCATACCGTACAAGTAAATGATAATGGAGTTGCTAATACACTCTTAGTAGAAACAGGAAGTATTCTTAATTTTAATGCCACAAATTCATTAACTGTTGAAGGAAATACTACAAATAACGGCACAATAAACCTAAACGGAGGTACACTTCGAATAAAAGGAAATCTAATCAATGAAGCAGGAGCAACTGTAAATATTGGAAACGGAACCCTCATCGTAGAAGGAAATTTTCAAAATGCAGCCACAGCTACACTTAATGGAAATACAGGTTTATTCAGATTGAGAGGAAATTTTACTAATCAAGGAGCCTATAATCCTAATACTTCTACTATGCGTTTTGATGGAGCAGGTCAGCAGCTTATCAATCATACAGGAACGAGTTCTGGACAAGGAACTACTACTGTTTCTAATTCTTACAATAATAATACTGCATTGGTTACACCCGGAACCCCTGCCATTCCTGGAACACCAATAGCCATTCCAGATAATAATGCTACAGGTGTAAGCCAAACACTTAATTTCCCAGCAACTGCAGAAACAATTACTAATGTAACATTAAACCTTCAAATCAATCATACTTGGGTAGGAGATTTACGAGTAAGATTGACTAGCCCAGATGGAACAACACGAACTTTGATAAATAGACCTGGAAGAGTTTTTTTTGGTCTTGGTTGTAGTGGGGATAATATAAATGTTTTGCTTTCAGATGCAGCAGCCTCTGATGTAGAAGATCAATGTGCAGCAGGTACACCTACTATAAATGGAACATTCCGACCTAATGAAAGTTTAGCGATAGGTGTCACAAGTTTTTTAGGAGAAAACCCTAGTGGAAATTGGACTATCACAGTATCAGATTTAGCGAGTCTTTCTACTGGAAGTTTAGTTTCAGGCTCATTAAACGTAACTACAGCATCAGGCACAACTTCTGTGCTTGTAAATCCAGGGACTCCTGCCGTACCTGCAACACCAGGGCTTTCAATTCCTGATAACAGTAATGCAGGTGTAAGTCATACTATCAATGTACCTACAACTGGAACAATCCAAAGTGTAAGAATGGATATTGCTATTGATCATACTTTAATTGGAGATTTGAGAATAACTCTGACAAGTCCAAACGGAACAACAAGAAGAATGATGAATAGACTTGCAGGTGGAGGAGCAGCAGGAGATTGTGCCGGACAAAACCTTTCTATTATGTTTGATGACTTGGCTGCTGCTAATGTTCAATCTCAATGTGGCGCAGGAGTACCAAGTATAAATGGAACATATCAACCTAATCAGTCTCTATCTAATTTTGTGGGCGAAGAGCAACAAGGAGATTGGATTATTACTGTTTCTGATAGAAATGGAGGAGAAATAGGACGTATAATGTCTGCTAATCTATACATTACTACTTCTCAAATTGTAACCTTTCCTCCTAATGCAGATTTATATTTTTATAATTTATTGATGCAAAATACAGGTTCAGAAGTACGTACTCAAAATACAGATATATGGATAACCAATAATGCCACTTGGACAAATGGAGTTTTCAGAGCAGATAATAATCACAAACTTATCTTCCCTGATAATGCTACTTCAACAGTTGCAATAAATGCAAGTCATGCAGATATGCTTGTACGCAAGATAGGAAATGATGCCTTTAATTTTCCTGTCGGTAATGCAGGTTGGGGCGCACCGATTGGAATTTCTGCTCCTGCTACTGTAACAGACCATTTTACAGCAAACTATGTAAGACAAGTTACGCCTAATGACCCTTTTTCTAAAGAAGCTAGTATTCATCATGTCGGACAATGTGAGTATTGGATTTTGGATAGAACAAATGGAGCTTCGAATGTAGTGGTTACGCTTAGTTATGATGATGTTCGTAGTTGTACCGTAGGTACTGAAACAGGGTTAAAAGTAGTGCGTTGGGACGGTTCTATTTGGCGAGACCATTTCCACGGTGGTCTGATTGCTGCACCTTATACGGGTGTTTTCAGTTTAGGAACAGTAAATAATTTTAGTCCTTTTACACTCGGTGCGACCTTTGATGATAATATTTTACCTCTTACTTTCTTGTCTTTTGATGCAAAACCATTAGAAAATGATGCTATTTTAGACTGGACGACGACAGGAGAATTAAATCACGATTATTTTGAAATCGAACGCTCATTTACAGGCGATAATTTCAAAGGAATTGGAAATGTAAAAAATCCTATTACAAGAAATAATACAAAAAATACCTATTCATTTATCGATAAAAATGTAGGAATAGAAAACAGAGAAGCCTATTATCGTTTGAAACAAATTGATACAGACGGAAATTTCTCTTATTCTGATATTAAAAAGGTAAATTGGAGCATAAATAATTCTGAAAATCAAGCTGTTTTTGTTGCTTATCCAAATCCATTTACAGCCATTCTAACACTTGAGTTTGAAGTGAATAATCAAGAAAATATGGAAATTACGCTAATGGATATGGCAGGAAGAAGAATAAAAACTATTTCTCAATCTTTCTCAAAAGGAAATAACAAATTAGAACTGAATAACCTTAAAAATCTAGCTCAAGGAAGTTATTTGGTACAACTGAAAAGCAATACACTACTCAAAACGTTTAAAGTTGTAAAAATGTAACTCTGTGTTTTTAATTTGATAAATCAAATTGCTACAAAATTTTACAAAAAGCCTTTTCATTGTAAAATGAGAAGGCTTTTTTCATTCACTCAAAACCGTATTATATTTGACTTCGTCGACTTTCAGTTATCTGTATTTCAAAATCCTATTAATCCTTAACAATCATCCCTACAGTATTACTTATTTTTCCCAATTCTCTTTACCGTTGTTGGTGTTTTAGCGCAGCGACACCAACAACAAAACTATTTCCTCTTACCAATTCTTGAAAGCAAAATAGCAGGTAAAAGACTTATCAAAATAATCAAAAGTGCAGGTAAAGCCGATTGAGCTACAAATTCTTGGTCTGCAAGTTCGTATGCTTTTGTCGCTAATGTGTCATAATTAAAGGGACGCAAAATGAGTGTCAAAGGCAATTCTTTACTCACATCTACAAAAACCAAAAGTAAAGCCGTCAGCATGGCAGGGCGCAAAAGTGGTAAAGTTATCTTGAAAAAAGTTTGAATAGAATTTTTTCCTAACATTCTTGATGCAGCTTCAAATGAATTTCCTATTTTTATTAATTGACTTTCAATAGGCTGAAAACCAACTGACAAAAAGCGAACAGCATACGCATAAATCAAAGAAACGACAGTTCCAGAAACAAACAAACCTATTTTTATATCAAAAGTAGAAAGAACAAACGAATACAATTTTTTATCAATCCAAAGAAAAACACCCAAAACTCCCACAGCAATCACAGCCCCCGGAACGGCATACCCCATAGTAGCAATCCGACTGATAGATTTTTGAAATAATAATGAAAAAGGATAATTTTTGATGGAATTTAAACTCCATTTTCTACCGTTGTTAGTGTCCCCACTAACGACACTCAAACTACTAATTCGTTTCTGAAAAAGTCCTAATAAAATCGCTACACTCACAACTACAAAAGCACTCAAAAAAGCAAGTGTAATTGTATGAGAAGCAAGATTATAAATTTCTTCATTCAAAACTTCACTAAGTCCTTTTATTTCAATTTCTTTAAAAGTCCAAAAAAGAAGTTGCAAAACAGGAAATCCAAAAGCAAAACAAAAAAGCAAAGCACAAAAACTAAAAGCAAAAATTTGTTGAGCAAAACGAAGTTTTTTACGTGGCAGTTGAGTCGTATTTTTATCATCTGAAAAAGCCATTCTTCCACGCTGATTTTTTTCCAAAATCACTAAAAAAATAATTACTCCCAAAAGACACAAAGCCAGTCGCAGAGCAGCTTTTACATCACCAAATTTTGCCCAAGCACTAAAAATTCCTGTTGTAAAAGTCTGAATTCCATAATATTTAAAAGTTCCATATTCATTCAAAACTTCCATCATAGCAAGAAAAAGTCCTCCAAAAATAAATGGACGAGCAAGGGGCAAAACAACCTTAAAAAAAGTATAAAAAGAAGATTTGCCTAGCATTTTGGAAGCCTCCCAAACACTACCTAATTGATTCGAAAAAGCCGTTTTACTGACTGCATAAACATACGGATACAATGCCAAAGACAAAATAAATATTCCTCCAAAATCGGACATAATTGGAACAGAGGGTAAACTATTTTCTCTCAAAAAAATACCCACTCCTCCAGTATAAGAAAGTGTCGTAGCATACGTATAAGCCAAAATATAAGCAGGAATGGCAAGAGGCAAAACTAATGCCCACTCAAAAAATTTACGTCCAAAAAAATCCGTTGTAGCAACCAGC
This sequence comes from Flexibacter sp. CG_4_10_14_3_um_filter_32_15, assembly GCA_002784125.1. Classification (GTDB taxonomy): domain Bacteria; phylum Bacteroidota; class Bacteroidia; order Cytophagales; family Bernardetiaceae; genus Bernardetia. Next base: position 2,468 of record PFKD01000249.1, on the reverse strand, counting down.
CAAGCCGTCGGAACACCCAAAAAAAGTACTCCCAAACTCACACCAAAAACCATTTTGAGAGAACCTAGCGTATAATCAAGCAAAAGATTTTCAGAAATATGATGCCAAGCTCTACTTTCTTCTCCATCAAAAGCCGTAAAAAGATATAAAATGGGCATACTCCAAACCAAAAGTAGCCCAATTACTAAAAAGTAAGACAAAAATGAAGAAAAAATAGCTTTTATTTTAGACATTTCGATAATATTCAATACTTTTTGCTAATTTTGTGAGCAGAACTATTTATTTTACAAAGGTAAAACAATTACTATAAAATTAAATTTAGAATTTTGTATTTTCGTGTAGTTGCTGTCGCTCGTGGGGACACGAGCAACGATAGAGTTAATTGATGAAAAAGATTTATAAATATACTTTTCTAAAAGTTTTTAGTTAAAAGTATTTAATATAGAAAATACAACCGTTGCTTGTGTCCCCACGAGCGAAATATTACTTTCCAAAAAACCATTCTCAAAAACGATAAAAAATAGTATGCTTAAACATTTGCTTATCGATAATTATGCGCTCATAGAGCATTTAGAAATCCAGCCAGACGCACATCTGAACGTCATTACAGGCGAAACAGGTGCAGGAAAGTCTATTTTGCGTGGTGCATTAGGACTTTTGGCAGGAAACCGAGCCGACACAAAAGTACTTCTCAATCCTGATGGCAAATGTGTCATTGAGGGTACTTTTGATATTGCAAACTATAATCTTAAAAAAGTTTTTGAGAAAGAGGATATTGAATACGATACAACTTGCATTATTCGTAGGCAAATCGCCCCAAATGGTCGTTCGAGAGCTTTTATTAATGATATGCCTGTTCCTTTGGATTCCTTGAAACGCATTGCAGTTCGTTTGATGGATATTCACGCCCAACACGACACCATGCAGCTTTTTTCGAATGAGTATCAAAGAGATGTTTTGGATTTGTATGCCAATACAAAAACACTTTTAGAAATATATGGAAAAGAATTTCGCCAATACAGAAAAATTATAAAGAAATATGAAGAGCTAAAAAATGAAGAAATCAGACTTCGAAAAGAGTATGATTATAATATCCACCTTTTGGAAGAATTGGAAAAAGCTGATTTAGAAAAAATCAATAAAGAAGAATTAGAACAAGAATTAGAACGCCTGGAAAATGTCGATTTTATCCGTACTCAAATGTCTATTGCCTTTAATTCTTTGTCAGATGAAGAGTATTCAGCTGAAAATATTTTAAGGGAGGCTGTTCATGCACTATCAAAAACAAGTTCTTTTTCGCCTTCATTTAATACCCTTTATGAGCGTTTGAATAGTGCCATGATAGAAATTCAAGATATTTCGAAAACTATCGAAAGCGAATCAGAAGAACTTGTAACCGACGAAGAAACGGCAGGAATTGTAAAACAAATTTTGAGTGCTTTGTATCATTTGGAAAACAAACATAATGTTCAGAGTAGCGAAGAATTAATTGTTATTCGTGATCAGATTGCTGATAAAGTAAGAAAAGTAGCAAATTTTGATGATAATTTAAAGGATTTAAAAGAGGAAATTTTGAGAAGTAAAGCCTATTTGACAGATTTAGCAAATCAACTTACAGAGCAAAGAAAATCTGTCGTAGAAGATACTCAAAACCAAATAAATTATCTTTTGGGAGAATTGGGAATGCCAAATGCTCGTTTTCAGATTGAAATTACACCGATTGCACTTAGTCCGTCAGGTGCTGATTTGGTAGAATTTTGGTTTTCTGCAAATAAAGGAATTTCGCCACAACCGTTGAAAGATGTTGCTTCGGGTGGAGAGTTTTCTCGTTTGATGTTGTGTATAAAATACCGTTTGGCAAAACATATTTCGCTTCCTACGCTCGTTTTTGATGAAATTGACACAGGTATTTCTGGAGAAATTGCTCTCAAAATGGGAAAAATCATTCAAGATATGTCCAAAACGCACCAAGTTTTGATTATTAGTCATTTGCCACAAGTTGCCTCTCAAGGAAGTACACATTATTATATTTACAAAGATAATTCGGCAGACCGTACCGTTTCAAGAATTAAAAAACTTTCTAATGACGAACGGGTAAAAGAAATTGCTCAAATGATTGGAGGTTCTACGCCAAGCACGAGTACGTATAATAGTGCAAAGGAACTTTTGCAAGTGAAATAACTGTATAACAGACTTCCTAGTCTGTCTTAAAACTTAAACCAAAATGAATTATGAAATCAAAAAAGAATTACGAAATATCATTTCAGGAAAGAAGCAAGTTAGCAAAGGAAATTCTATCCAATCAATCGCCAACTACCTTAAAAAAAGCAAAGAAACAAGTAGAAATGCTCAAAAAGGGAAGTTTACAAAGCAAGAAGAAATAAACTACTTTTAATGCGAATAAGGAGTTAAATTAAAACTGTTTTTATTTTCTAATTACTTGATTTTCAACGATTTAAAAAATAAAA
>PFKD01000064.1 GCA_002784125.1 Flexibacter sp. CG_4_10_14_3_um_filter_32_15 | reverse complement strand
TTTAGTCAAAAAAGGAGATAACAAATCAGCTCTAATGCTTATGTTTTCGTCCTTTTTCTATTTACCTATTGTTCAATTAGCTTTATTATTTGATAAGCTATAATATGTCGCTCGTGAAGACACGAGCAACGGATATATTAAAACAATTTAGTACAACTACATATTTCAAAATACCATTGTTTGTGTCCTCACGAGCGATTTAATCTATATTAAAATCAATTTACAAAAATGACAACGACAAAAAATATATACATAGAAGAGCAAGAAATAACCACAATGCACCCAAAACGATTTAATGTTTGGTTGTTTATTGTCAGTATAATTATGCTTTTTGCTGCCCTTACTTCGGGTTATATCGTAAGACAAGGCGATATTTTGAAAGAATGGCTCGTCTTTGATTTGCCTTCGCTTTTTTATTGGAGTACAGGAGTGATTTTAATTAGTAGTGTTACGATGCACTGGGCATATATTGCTGCTAAGAAAAATGAAATCGGACAAGTAAAAATTGGTCTTTGGCTTACTCTTGCTTTAGGATTTGTGTTTCTGTATCTGCAACTAAAAGGCTGGGGACAGCTTGTAGATTCAGGCGTTTTCTTTGCTGGAGAAAAAAGTAATCCTGCTGGTTCGTTTATCTATGTGATTTCTGGACTTCACGGAACGCATATTCTTGCCGGTTTGGTATTTGTTGCCATTACACTTATTAGAGCCATGAACTCAAAAGTCCATTCAAAAAGCACCAATACGATTGCTATGTGTATGACCTTTTGGCATTTCCTAGACCTTCTTTGGGTGTATTTATTTTTCTTCTTCTATTTCTTTAAAGATGGATTGAATTAATATCTCAAAAATCTGAAAACTTAAAACGGATATTCTTCATCACAAGAATATCCGTTTTTTTTCGCACCTTAAAAGGTACGGTACAATTTTCTCACGCTAAAACGTAAGCTACTTTATTCTTTTAAACTCACTTTCTTTAGTTCTCCTGTTGGTGTCAGAATATAAATAATTTTATCGTCTTTTTCTTGTGGTAAAATATAGCGAACCTTCAACGTAAAAAATAACTGAACAGCAGGTTCTAAAATGGTCGGATTGATGATACATTCAATTTTATCATAATCAAGTTTTTCATAGAAAGCACTTGGAGTACGATTTTCATCATTTATTTTTGAGTTTTTAGAAAAAGAAGTTTTTCCTTTCGAAATAGCTTCATACGAACGGTATCTATCAAAAGGAAAAAAAGTGTGAAAATTTTCATCGGCTATTTTTTCAGCTTTGGATAATTTTATATTCAAACTATCATAGATTTTTTCTTTTTTGGTAATGATTTCAAAGGCTTTTTTGCGTAATTTTTGATATAAAATATCTGTATCTTTTATAAAATATTCTACTTTAGATAAATCATAAATTTCATTTTCGGCTGCTTTTGCTATGATTTTATCCAAAATTTTATTGTCTTTAAAACGAACATGAACATTCTTTTTTAGCTCAAAGCCCACAGGAACTTCATTATACGTTCTACTAAAAAGTTTTTTATCAATGTCGTATTCGTACTCTGGAACAAGCGAAAGAAAATCAATAATCATTTCGTCTTCTTTTATTCCTAATTCTTGCAATTCTTTCTGAAAATCAGCTATTCGTTTGTCCATATTTTGCTGAACTTCTTTCAAAATCTTTCCTTTTTGTTCGATATGAAACATAGCCACATATTCATCTGCCGTTACGTTCATCAAAACGGTTGCTTCTAATTGCTGTACATTGTTACTAAAAATAGTTGCGCTTGGAAGGTCTTGAGTAGGTTTTTGGTCAGAATCATATTCTGAATTACTGTAATTATAATTGGCTCTATTTTGAGCAAAAGAAACAGAACTAAAGAAAAATAAGATAAAAAATACAGATAAAAATTGTCGTTTTGTAGTTTTCATAAAAAATAAAGTAAATTTGGTAAAAGAAAATTAGTTTTAAACCCTGAAGGTTTGGAATACTGCACCCTGCTTTTTTTATTAAACACAGAGTTACAGAGAACACAGAGAATGAAACCTGATAAAGCAGCGAAGCTACATACGTTTTTTATAAATAAATTACTATTAAATTAGCTTATTCAAAGAGTGTTTTGTATTATCTGTATTTTTAAATCCTGTCAATCCTACTAATCCTTAACTAATCATACATTACAAAAAATAGTAGGGTACAGTAGGTTTGGAATAAAATAGAACAAAAATGATAAATCTCTCCAATTTACAAAAAGATAAGGTTTCGACGGCGCAAGTCATTGCAGATATTGGTGTTTTGATATTGGTTTTGATTAATCTTACGCTGATTCTTTTTAATTTTTTATTTAGTGCTGAGTTAGTTCAAGATTTTCTCAAAACCTATTTGACTGGCTTTTATGATTTTTATACTATCTATATTTTCAAGAATTTTGCGCTTATCGATTTAGTTTTTGTAGGAATTTTTATTTCTGATATTATCGTTCGTTGGGCGATTGCTATTTATTTGAATACCTATCACCGTTGGTTTTTTTATCCTTTTATTCATTGGTACGACGTTTTGGGCTGTTTGCCTTCCTTTCGTTCGTTGCGTGTGTTGCGTTTGGTGGCTATTCTTTACAAACTGCATACTATGGAAGTTATTAATCTTTCGAATACCTACATTTATAAAACACTAGGAAAATATTTTTCCATTTTTGTAGAAGAAGTTTCGGATAGAGTGGTAATAAATGTTCTGAATGAGGTGCAGGTAGAAGTAATGAAAGGAAGTCCGATTGTAGAAAAAATAGTGGAGGATGTAGTTCAGCCTCGTTCAAATTTATTGACTACTTGGATTACAAAACGTGTACAGGTAGTTGCAGCACAAAATTATCCGACTTATAAATACGAACTTCGTCGCTATGTAGAAACGCTTATCAATGAAGCTGTAGAAAAAAATGCAGAAATAAAAACGATAGGAAAAGTACCCATTATGGGAGAATTTATTTCTCAAAACCTAGAAAGAGCAATTGCAGATATTGTTTTTAATGTCGTCAATCAGCTTGTCGAAGATGCCACAACAACTGAAGATAATAGAATTTTGAAAGAAGTAACTGAAATTTTGGTCGAAGCCTTACTCATCGATGCAAAATCTCAAGAACAGTTCGGAATGATAACCAAAGGAATGATAAGTGAAGCCTTAGAACTCATCAAAAAACAAGTCGCTATCAAACAATGGCAACTCAAAGAATTAGAAGAAAAAGAATTTGGTTTTAGCCCCCCAGCTCAAGAAAAAATAACAGATATTGAAGAAGAATGGAAAGCCGAAAAAACAGGGATTCAACCAAATAAAAATCCAAAACGAAAATAAACATAATAAATCAAGTGCCAACTTGTCCGAAATTGGTAAAAAAAATTAAAAGAACTACCTTTGTAAATTAATAAAATCTACTTTTGTACGATTTTAGACATAAAATAGCTCATAGTTTGACTTCATCGATGGCTTCGCCGTTCCAAACTATCAGAAAAACACACATTGAATATAAAATCTCATTCAAACAGTTAAAAACTGTTTGCTACATAATACATATTAAATTATAAATTTTGGATATACAAGGAGTAATTATTGGCATTTTGCAGCTTTTGGCTTCGCTTTCTATTTTAGTAGGATTGCACGAATTGGGGCATTTGTTGGCAGCAAAATATTTTGGAATTAGAGTAGAAAAATTTTCTATTGGTTTCCCACCAAAAATATTTGGTTTCAAATATGGAGAAACGGAATATTGTTTGAGTGCATTGCCTTTGGGTGGTTACGTCAAAATTACAGGAATGATAGACGAATCATTGGACACCGAACAACTAAAAAGTGAGCCACAACCGTATGAATTTCGCTCAAAACCAGCTTGGCAGCGTCTTATCGTAATGCTTGGAGGAGTTATTTTTAACGTCGTTTTGGGTGTTTTGATAATGATTGCCATTGCGTTTACGTATGGCGAAAAATACATTCCAATAGACGAAGTAAATAAATACGGAATTGAAGTAAATGAGCTTGGAAAAACTCTTGGACTTCAAACAGGCGATAAAATCATCAATATCAATGGCGAAACACCAAAGTCGTTTAGAGATTTATTAGACCCAGCTTTTATCTTAAATGATGATTCGTATTATACAGTAGAAAGAAACGGTCAAGAATTAAAAATTCCGATTACAAGTGAGTTTTTGCAGATTTATAGTTCGGATAAAGATGAAGCAAAAGGATTTTTGACGATGCGTGATGGAAAATATCCTTTCTTGATTGGCGCAATCGCACCAAATAGAAATGCCGAAAAAGCAGGACTAAAGACAAAAGATAAAGTCATAAAAGTAAACGAAACACCAACGCCAGACTTTGATACTTTCCAGCAAATGCTACATCAAAACGCAGGAAAAACACTTACTTTTGTAGTAGAAAGAGATGGAAAGACAATGAATTTGCCTGTAAGTGTTGCAGCAGATAGCACGATTGGAGTAGGAATAAGCAATGAAATCAATTTTATACAGCGTCCGTATAGCTTCTCAGAGTCTTTACAAGTAGGAACAGAAACTGCTTTTGGAGTAATTGGAGTACAAGCGATGGCATACAAAAAGATGGCAAAAGGTGATATTAATGCGTCTGACTCACTTAGTGGACCTATTGGAATGGTTATGATTTTCGGAATGGAATTCGATGCGTATCGTTTTTGGAGAATCACAGGATTTTTGTCAATGGTTTTGGCATTGATGAACCTTTTACCAATTCCTGCCCTTGATGGTGGACATGTTATGTTCCTTTTGTATGAAATGATTACAGGTCGTCCTCCTTCAGATAAATTCTTAGAGGTAGCTCAAAAAATAGGAATGGTTCTTATTCTTTGTTTGATGATTTTTGTTTTTGGAAACGATATTTGGAAAATTATTAAAGGATTTTTATAAAAAGTAGCTCATTTTTGTAGCTTACGCTTTAGCGTGAGAAAACTGTATCGTACCTTTTAAGGTGCGAAAAAACCATTTCTGAACTAAAAATATTAGTTTGGAAATGGTTTTTTTCTTATTTGAAATTGATTATTAAATACTCTGTTTCTTCTTGCTTTTGATACTTCCCTTCTTTAACATTTCTACTTGCTTTTTTGCTTCCTCTAAGGTAGTTGGCGATTGATTGGATAAGATTTCCTTCCCTAGACGATTCATTTCCTGAAATGATATTTTGTAATTCTCTTTTGATTTCATAATTCATTTTAGTTTATGATTTAAAATTAATTTTACTATTCTATAACCGACTGAAAAACAACCTCTAACATACGTGTACGAATTCCTTTAGTAACTAATTTTCTATTGGTTTCGTCTGGATAAGTTCGGTTTGCTAAAAATATAAAAACGATTCCTTTGTCTGCATCTGCCCAAGCAGCCGTTCCTGTAAAACCTGTATGCCCAAAGGTATTTTCAGAAGCATAAATTGTGGCAGGAATTTTTTTCCCTTTTATAGACATATCAAAACCTAATGCCCTTCTACCTCCCTTCAATTGTCTGGATGTAAACTCATCAACAACTTCTTTATCAAAATACTGAATGCCTCCATAATTTCCACCTTGAAGAAAAGTTTGCATCAAAATACCAATGTCATTGGCATTGGCAAAAGTCCCTGCATGACCACTTACACCACCCAAAATAGCTGTTGAATAATCATGGACAATTCCACGAACTTCATCTTTTCGGAAAATATTATCTACCGAACTTGGTACAATTTTTTTAGAATTATGTTTGTATAAAGGGTGATAACTTAGCGTAGAAAGTCCAAGCGAATTATAAAAATTATTTTCAACAAAATAGTCTAATGAAGTACCCGAAACTCTCGCTACAAGTTGATTCAACATATAAAAACCTCTATCACTATAACGGTAACTGTACGAACCATCAGCACGTTTATTTCGCATAGGCGATTCAATTACCCAGTTCCAAATACTATCTTTTATTCCTGCTTTTGCATAGATATTGGGCGCAATTTCTTCACAATATTCTTCATCACAAGTAGCACTATAAAACTTAGAATAATTTTCTTTATTTGAAAAAGTTTCGAACCACCCCGGCATATTTCCATGATAACCTCCTCTGTGCATCAAAAGCTGACGAGCCGTAACCTCTCCTTTTTCTGAACTGTCTAACTCTGTCAGATACGTAGAAATAGGAACATTTAAATCTATTTTTTTCTCATAAACAAGCTGCATCATAGCAGGAACAGTCGCCACAATTTTAGTAAGCGAAGCCAAATCATAAATCGATTCATTTTCTACTTGTTGTTTTTTATCGTACTTGAAATGTCCATACGATTTTTGAAAAATGACAGTCGTGTCTTTTATGATAATGACTTGACAACCCGGAGTTGCTCTGTATTTTATGGCTTCATTTGCTAACCAATCAATTCGTTCGTTAAGATATTTAGAGTTCATTCCTGTTCCCTCTGGATAATCTGAATATTTCAAACGCTCTAATGATTTTGTAGTAAATCCGTCGCCTTCTTTGATTTTATCCCCTGCCGAAACGGGTACTCGTCCTTGTGTTTTTACTGCCCCAAACAGAACTTGTGGAACAGCTTTTTGCATAATATCATTTTCTACATAAGCAGCTACCAAATGTTTTTGGTCTTCAAATTTTTCTAAACTATAAGCATGTCCAAAATCCACCACTACTACATTTTTGCCTAAATCCTGTAATTCTTTTACAAACTTTTGAGTCGCTGCCGAAATGCCAAAACTAGCACTAACAGAATATTGATTGATACCAAAAACGCCTACAATAATTATATTTTTATTAGATAATTTTGCTTTTGCAGCCGAAAAAGCCGAATTAGAAACAGCAGGAATCACTACATGCTCAAAAGGGGCATAATTGGAAAGCATTTTTTGAAACGCATTTCCTTCTTTTTCATTAATTACAACAGAACCAAAAGAAAGCGTATCTAATTTTTGAAAAGGAATTAAATTATTATGATTTCTGACAATCGTAACAGCTTTTTGATGCAATTTTTCATTCAAAATAGTTGCCTTTGGATTATTCAAATCGGCATCTAAGCCTTTTAATTCTATGGGTTTGAAGTCGTTTAAGCCTACAAAATATTTTGCTCTCAATACTTTTTTTACTCGCTCTTCAATTTCAGCTTCAGAAATTTTGCCTTCTTCTACTGCTTTTTTAATGAGTGCAATTCCTTTTGGAATATTTGCAGGATACAACAAAACATCATTTCCAGCCAAAATAGCCTGTACATTTCCTTCATCTGGCGTAAAATTAGCCGATAAGCCTTTCATATTCATGGCATCTGTAAAAATAAGTCCATCAAAACCCAATTCATTTTTGAGTAAATCTGTAACTACATTTTTGGATAAGGTTGTAGGAATAGCTGACGTGCTATCATAAGCAGGAACGTTTAGATGAGCCACCATAACAGACAAAACTGAATCAGCAAAAAGACGTTTGAAAGGATATAATTCAATATCAGATAAGCGATTTTTATCGTGCTTGAGTTGTGGAAGCGTGTAATGTGAATCCGAATCTGTATCGCCATGACCAGGGAAATGTTTGGCTGTTGCGATTATTCCACCGTCTTGCATTCCGTTTGTGTAAGCAATTCCATTTTTGGCTACTCTGTATTTATTTTCTCCAAACGAACGAGTACCAATAACAGGATTTTTTGGGTTGCTATTGACATCAATAACAGGCGCAAAATTGACATGCACTCCCAAACGCAAACACTGACGAGCAACTTCTTTTCCCAAATCATAAACGGCAAGCGAATCATTCATCGCTCCCAAAACCATCTGACGAGGATAGCTAATTGTATTTTTTAGTCGCATGCCTAAACCCCATTCTGCGTCCATCGCAATCAGAAGAGGAATAGTTGCTTTTGCTTGATACCGATTGGTTAGTTCGGCTTGTTTGGTTGGTGTTCCTTGAAAAAATATAAGTCCACCTATTTTGTATTTTGTAATAAAATTATCAATTTCTTTATAATGACTTTCATCTCTGTTTGAATAGGCTGCAATCATAAAAAGTTGAGCTATTTTTTGCTCTACATCCAAATTAGAGAGTTTTTGATTGACCCATTTTTCTCGTTTATCCCAATTAATATTATCAATACGTTGTTTTTCTTTTGCTACGGCTTTGGCTATAATTTGTGCGCTTGTAATATTTTGGGCAAAAAGAGGAATTATAAAGAAATAGCATAGAATACTAAATACTATATTTTTTTTAAATTTAAAACTATTTTTTATCATTGTTATTTTTACTAAGGAAGAGGGAATAAATAAACAATTAAAGATTGTTGGGGGTAACTTTAAAGAAAAAGTTTGACTAACAAAAATAATTCAATAATTATTCCTAAAAAAGATAAATAACACAGAGTTAAAATTATAAACCTGTTCGAACTTTTTATTTGTCTGTCTAATTTTATTTTTCAAACCTAGTTTGTGTAGGGACGATGCACTGTCCCTACTAGAATGAAGATAACAGAGTAAAAGTTTATTCCATAAACAATTATTTTTTTGTTGGTGTCGCCACGCTAAAACACCAACAAAGGTTGTGTTATTTTAAACAACTTCCTTGTTTTTTATTGTCTTTTGCAACTTTACCAACCATTAAAATAACAACTTTATATTTTGATAACTGATTTTCTATTAATCTGTAAAAGAACAATCAGACCAATAATAAAGAAAATAGTAAGGGCAAAAATACCATTTCGCATCGATTCAGAATAATCTTCAATAAGTGCAAAAACACCCATTCCAATAGAAGTCGAAAGACGGTCGGCTACATTGAAAAAACTAAAATAAGAAGCTGTATCAGGCGTATCTTTTGGTAAAAGTTTGGAATAAGTAGAACGAGAAAGTGACTGAATACCTCCCATTACCAATCCAACCAAGATAGCTAAAGCATAAAAATGCTCTGCTGTTTGGACAAAATAAGCCAAAATACAAATCAGAATCCAAAGGACAATCAAGAGAGTAAGTGAAAAAATATTTCCTTTTTTATCAGAGATTTTAGCAAAAAGATATGCGCCCAAAATTGCGACTACTTGGATAATCAAGATAATAGCGATTAGATTTGCCGTTTCTAAGTGTAATTCTTTTTCTCCAAAAAGCGAAGCCATAAACATAACTGTCTGAACGCCCATATTAAAGAAAAAAAATGAAATCAAAAACTTCAAAAGAGAAGGTAATTTTTGAGCTTCTTTCCAAACCAAATTCAATTCTTCAAATCCTTTTTCGAACCAATTTACTTTCACAGGATTAGAAGGAGGGTTGTCTTTTAAGAAATAAAATGGAATTTGAGCAAAAACAATCCACCAAATACCCACCGAAAGAAACGACCAACGAGAACCCTCAGCAGCATCAGCAAATCCAAAAAATTCAGGTTTTAAAGTCATTCCAATATTTATAATCTGTAAAAGAACACTTCCAATATATCCAAAAGCAAAACCTTTTGCACTTACCGAATCAAATTTGTCTTCTGTTGCTATTTCTGGCAAAAAGGCATTATAAAAAATCATTCCCCCTGCATACCCAATACTTGCCACACCTGCACAGATAATTCCTAGTTCTACATTTGTTCCATCAAAAAAGAATAAGCACAAACACGCACCAGCCCCCAAATACGTAAAAAACTGCATAAAACGTTTTTTCGTTCCTCCATAATCTGCCATAGCTGAAAGAGGAGGCGAAATGGCTGCAATAATCAAATAAGAAAGTGCAATAGCATAAGAATACAAAACTGTATTTTCGATACTTATTCCAAAAAAATCCACCTTTTCGCTTCCAAAAGCTGCTCGTGTAGCTTGATTGAAAAAAATAGGAAAAATAGTAGTTGTGATAACAAGGTTATACACCGAGTTTGCCCAGTCGTAAGTAGCCCACGCATTGATTATACGAGGGTTGTTTTTAGGCATTGGAGGATTTTTTCTCATAATTAAAATTTGTATATGCAAAACTCCAAGGGTCTTGAAGCCCCTTAGGTTTTAAAAATTTATGATAAAATGGCTAACGCTTGATTTTCTTTCTCTCTCATCAGTTGTTTGTCTTCTTCTGAATGGTCGTCATAACCTACCAAATGCAAAAGACCATGCACCATAACCCGATGAGTTTCTTGTTCAAAAATAGTTTTGAGTTCTTTTGAGTTTTCTTTTACTCTTTCGACGCTGATAAAAATATCGGCTTCCAAAACCTGTTCTTCTTCAGAATTATCAAATGTAATAATATCAGTATAAGTGTCATGATTCAAATATTCCATATTAATTTTATGTAAATACTGATCATCACAAAAAATATAATTGATTGCTGCAATGACAAAGCCTTCTTTATTGGCAACTTTCTGAAGCCAATTACTTGTTTTTTCTTCATTTTCTAATTGAAAATCAATTTTTTCACTAAAAAAATTGATAGGTAATTCTTTTTCTTCCATGTGTTTATGATGTCGTTGGTGAGGACACCAACAACGGTAATAGTAAAGTTTACGATTTAGAAGTAGTTATAAATGTAGTTACAAAGTTTAGATTATACAACTTGAAACATAATATCGGAACGCAAAACATATTTTGTTCCTTTTGAACCAGCTTTTCCTTCCATACAGATATTTTTTTTGAATTGGAAAAAACTGTGTGGAAGGGAAAGGCAAGCCATTTCCCTACAATTATAAAATTAATAAAGCGACATCTTGAGATGCACCCAAACAAATAAATTTACGAATAAAAATTAAAAAAGCCTTATATCTAAAAACTTAGACCTAAGGCTTTTTTATAAGTTCAATTTTCCCTTAGCAATCGTCTGTAAGTAGTCAGACACAATTATACTAACTTTTTTGTATCTTTGTCCTATGCAAGGAAAAAAACGTTTTATTACTCTTACGAGTGAGCA
>PFKD01000294.1 GCA_002784125.1 Flexibacter sp. CG_4_10_14_3_um_filter_32_15 | reverse complement strand
TTTCTAAACAACAAGTAAAAAACGTATTAGAACGATTTTCTGGAATGGGAAACTTTTCCTAAGTCTCCAATATTTCAATTTCTATCTATTTTTTTTAAGTGAGTCACTTTTTAGTTTTTATTAGTCTTTATGAATAAGGAAAACTACTTTATCATATCCAAAATCCGAAATTTATGAGCAGATACAACACCCGTGAAGGCAAAACATTTATTGCAGTAGTAATTATACTTTCTTTACTCTTGGTCGTGGGCGCAATTTGGGCAACCAATGCCTTTCGTAACTCTAGCCGAGAAACTTTAGAAGCCTTATACAAAGATTTTAATAGATTAGAACAAGCCTATTCAAACGAAATTAGAAATATTGATAATGAGCTTATTCCGTATCAAAATGCAGATTCGTTGCGTCAAGTATTATTGACTACCAGAAACGATATTAAATACGAAAAAATGATAATTACTGATTCTGTTAATGTTGCCTTAGAAAGAATGAGTGAGCTACAACAGAAAAAACTAGACTATTCAGAACGATTAGGACAAGTTTATTCTGGAAAAGATGAGTATGCTATTGGTGAAATTTCTCAATTAAAAGAAGAATTGAAGAAAAATCGTGAGCGTATTGAAACTCTTTTAAAGCAAATTCAGTCTTACAAAAGTCAGCTTGCTAGTATGACTAAGAAGTACAAACTTTCGGCTGCTGAAGTGGCAAAATACAAAGCTGAAAAAGCAAAACTAGATAAAATATTAAGCGAACAACAAACTTCACTTTCACAACTTGAGCAAATTGGAGAAGACCGTACAAAACTTAGAGAATTACTCACTCAAAGTGAAGAGCTTATCCAACGCCAAAAAGAAGAAATCGAACGCTTGAAAGGTCTTACACGAAAAGCCTATAACTTTACAGCGCAATATGATTTCCAAAAAAGACGTGTTATTCTTGATGAAAATGGCAAACACAAAGGCAAAATTGGAAAAGAAGTGCATTTAGAATTTGAAGTCGGAGAAGGACTTTTTGAAGGAGATGCACAAGAACGCATCGTATATCTTACCCTTTACAGAAATGGAAAACCATATAAAGTAGTAAAAAGACCAATTCCTGTTTTGGAAAATGGACGTACACAAGCTCAAATTTTTGTAGATAAAAACCTTGAAGACGGAGATTATTATTTTGACCTTACCTACAAAGAAGAATCAATAATGGATAAATATAAATTCAGAATTAGATAATTTTTTGAGTTTAGTTGTAAGTGATAAATTATAAGTGAACGACTTTAAAATAACAAAACCACCTTTGTCATTTTTTGATGAAGGTGGTTTTTTGTAGAGTTATATTCTACAAAAGTTACGCAACTCTGTTGTTAGAAAAGAACTATTTTAGATTTCATAAATGATATTCATATTGCTAAATTATACGGCTTATATGTCTCACTCAAAAAATAAGCTACAAAAAAATTCCTTATCTCTAAAAATAGAAATAAGGAATTTTTGTTTTGAGGAAATCTTAGTTTTAAAACTAATTATCTTAGTCTCTAGTACGGAGAGTCGTCGTCGTATTTATCCAACAGCCTACAGAAACAGATTGTCCTACATTGTACTTATCATCAGAAAATACATCTTCTTTAGCAGGAAATTGTTCCTTTGCTTTTGCTATTTTAGCAGCATTTCCTCCTTTTACATACATATCATAAGCAGCTAGAAAAGCAAAACGTAGTGATATGCCATCATTTCCTTTACACTGTTTGTAACTCATCATATATAAATCTCCAATAAAAGTATAAGCATCAGCAGCTACACTACCACCACCCATTTCAGCAGCTTTATAAGCCAAAGAACGAGCTTTTGGATAATTTGATTCATTTTTATAAGCTAATTTAGAGAGCATTAATACTGTACTAGCAGCTTTTTGTTTTTCGGCTTCTTCTGCATCTACTAATGATTTTTCAATCCAAGTAAGAGCTTGGTCTGTATCTCCATTTTGTAAGTGAAGTTGTCCGATAGTACCAGCAATAGCATTTGTAGGAGTAAGTTTGTAAAAGGCTTGCATCGCTTCTAAAAATAAAGGCTCTTTTGTACAACCATTATCACCCATCAATTTTACGACTCTCTGAACAAGAAGTGTATCGTTTGGATTTGCTTTTAATTTCTCACCAAACAATTCTGCAATACGATTACAGTCTTTAGGGAAATAGATAAGTTCTAGCTCATCAATTTTATCTAAAACATACGTTTTCCATTTGTCTTTTTCTTCTTGCGTTTCTTCTTTTGCAATACGCTCATCGACATAATTTTTTAGTTCTTTGTACACTTCTGTCATTTTGTCTAGTGTAATAAGTTCTTGCTGATATTCCTTTCCTGCTGCATCTGCATAATAGATTACCTCTGAGCGAGAAAAATGATCTCTATCTAGCTCATACGTTTTTGCATAGTGATGATAAAGCGTATCTATTTTTGCAGGATCATCTTTCCAATAAAAATAAGCATCAAGCCCAAAACGGTGATAAATATCCGACATATCTTCAGCTAAGCCATTTTTGATACGCATTTGGTACATTTCAGCAATTTTTTCTTGATTTACTTTCACTTCGCTATCACGTCCATCTTCTTTTGCTTTTTTGGCAAGTCCATCATAGAGTTTGACAGCTTTTACATATACATCAGCGTGTAAGTTAGGAGCATTTTCCAAAATCCAATTGAGAGGCTCAATGGCTTCTTCATATTGTTCGTTATTTACGGCATCTATTAGTAGTGCGTAATTTTCCTTTGCAATGCCTTTATTTCTTCCACTTGGCCAGTTAGGTTCGTTATCTTGTGCAAAAGACGAAGGAACTAAAAAGGTAAAAAGAGCCAGTAAGAGTAAAATAGTCTTGAAATTGAATTGTATCTTCTTCATAATTTTATGTTTTTGGATTAGTGTTTTATTTACTTGAATAATCAAAATTATTTAAGTAAATAAATAATATGTTGAAATAATGAATGTAGATTCAAAAGTATCTACACTTTTAATATTTGTATGTTATGGTAAAAGGGGGCGTTAGTTTGGTTTTTGTAAAAAAGGATTTTTAATAGAATTTTTAATTATTGAATGATTTATTTTGAAAACTCCTAAAATTTACAAATCACAAATATCTATGTTTTTCATTTAGTAAGCAATTTATACGCAATTTTAATTTGATTTTTCCATAAAAATACCATTTTTTTGGTATTAATTTTTTGTTAAGCCTTATTTCTGTGTAGAAATTATGCACTTTGCCAAATTTTATTTCTTACAGTATCTATTCTCTATAAGTCCAAATGAGTGCCAAAAGTAACAAAGAGTTGTTAATTTTATGAAAGCAAGCAATAAAAATTGTTTGATTTTGTTGAATTTTTGTGCAATTTGCATAAACAAAAAGTACTACCATTCACTTTTTTTATAAAAAAATCTATTAAAAAATTTAACCTACCTATGGAAAAAGAAACAAATTTCAACCCTCTCTATACAGCAAAAGTAATGGGCGTAAGTGGCAGAAGTGGACATGTCAAGTCTTCTGATGGCGTGATTGACCTTGATGTACGCCTACCAAAAGGAATGGGAGGTGACGAAACAGGCAAACACACCAATCCAGAGCAATTATTTGCAGCAGGTTATGCAGCTTGTTTTGGTGGTGCATTAGGTGCAGTAGCAGCAGCTAAAAAAATCAAACTTGCTTCTCCTCCAGAAGTAACCGTACACGCAACTATCGGAAAAGAAGGCGAAGGTTTTGGTCTTGCTGTGGATATTTTTGTACATATTTCAGATATGGAAATTGCAGATGTACAAGCACTGACTGAGGCTGCACACCAAGTTTGTCCGTATTCGAAAGCGACTAGAGGAAATATTCCCGTTAATATTCACGTAAATTAATTGAAATAAGCAAATGAATTTAGTATGTAATTTTAATTAAAAAATGAGTTTTGACTTCTTTTTACTTAGATTTCTAACAAACCTTTCTTAGATTGCTATTTCAAATTTATATTTAATTTAAAACTCCAATAAACTAGCTGTATTGGAGTTTTTTCTTGCTTTCTGTTTATTTTCTTTATCCATTTTTTAAAATTCTATGCTACTATATGCACTAAAATATCTTTATTTTTATTTCAAAGCAGGATATCAGCATACTGTTTATTCTCCTTTTATCTATGAATTATATACATTAGCTATACAAGATAAGAAAGAGTATTACGCCTTTTCAGAATTGGAAAATCTTTGTCAAGAGCTTATTTCTGACCGTACTCAATTAGAAGTTACTGATTTTGGGGCAGGCTCAAAAATAGGTAGTAATAAAAATTCTTTTAACAAACGCAGTATTTCAGAAATTGCTCGTCATTCTGCTATTACTCAAAAAAAAGCTCAATTATTATTTAGATTAGTAGAGTATTTCAAACCCAAAACAATTTTAGAATTGGGAACTTCATTAGGAATTTCTACTCTTTTTATGGCTTTAGCTGCTGATAGCTCAAAAACTCAAATTATTACTTTTGAAGGGTGTCCACAAATAGCCGAAAAAGCAAAAGAGAATTTTGAAGAATTAGAACAAGAAAACATCGAAATCATAGTAGGAAATATCGACAAAACACTTCCAAAAACATTAATTTCTCTCACTTCATTAGATTTTATATTTTTAGATGCTAATCATCGTTACGAGCCAACTCTAAATTATTTCAATCAGATTTTAGAAAAATGCCACAATGATACTGTCATTATTTTAGATGATATTCATTGGTCGGAAGGAATGGAAAAGGCGTGGAAAGAAATAATAAAACACGAAAAAGTAACTGTTTCGATAGATTTATTTCAATTAGGATTGATTTTTTTGAGAAAAGAACAACCCAAACAGCATTTTGATTTGAGATTTTGAAACACAAAAAAAGACAATGTAAAATAAACATTGTCTTTTTTGCTCAGACTAAAGTCTAAGGTACGTTTCTCGCACTCTGAAGAGTACGCTACATGGATTATTATTCCTTCACATTTTCAATACGTGTTTTGTATTTTTTGTAAAGAATTTTTTGCTTATTATCCAAATCAATTTCTCTTCCTTCAATAAAAGCGTGAATAACTTTATTGGTTGTCATATCCAAAATATCGCCTTCTGAAACCACAATACTTGCATCTTTTCCTACTTCTAATGTTCCGACACGCTCATTAATTCCTAAAATAAAAGCTGCTTTGCTTGTAATGGCTGCCAATGCTTGTTCTTTTGTTAGTCCAAAAGTTACTGCCATTCCTGCCGAAAAAGGAAGGTTTCTTGCGCCCATAGTTTCCATGCTTCCTGCATAATTCAAACAATATTCTACACCTGCTTTTTGTAATAAATAAGGTAATTTGAAAGGCGCATCAATATCATCATCGGTACGTTGAGGAAGTTCTGTTGTACGTCCGACAATAACAGGAACTTGATTTTTCTTCAAAAACTCAGCTACTTGCCAAGAGTCATAACCACCTACAATCACAACTTTTTGTACGCCCATTTCTTTTGCAAAACTTACTCCTTCAATAATATCTTTTGCCCATTCTGCGTGTAAATAAAGGCGCATTGTTCCATCAAAAAGACCTTTTATAGAAGCTAATTTTAAGTTTTTTGTAGTTGGATTTTCGATTTGATTATAGGCTTTTGCTTCACTCAAAAGTGATTTTATTTTCTCTACTTCTGCATTGCGTTCTTCTTCTTTTGCTTTTTTAGGCTCGGCAGGAGCAGCCCACCAGCCCCCTTGTTGCATATAAGCAGGCATATAAACGTGTAGCCCATCATCTATTTTGAGAGCGGCATCTTCCCAATTCCACGCATCAAGATTGACAATAGAAGAAAGACCAGCCACCAAAGAACCACGAGGAGTAGCCTGTGCAATCAAAACGCCATTTGTACGAACTGTCATGGTAACATCAGATTCTGCATTATAGGCGCTAATAGCTCTAATATTTGGATTCAAATCGCCCACTTCTGCCATATCTACTGACGGACGGACAGCATCAATTTCTGTAAGACCCAGCGTAGTATTTGCCAAGATAAGCGAAGGATAAATATGCTTTCCAGACAAATCAACAACCTTTGCACCTTCTTCCGAAACCCTTGAAGCTTCTCCCAAAGCAGTAATTTTTCCATTCTCAAAACGAACCGAACCATTTTCAATAATTGTTTTGCCATCTCCAATATGAAGAGTAGCATTTTTTAAGACAATCGGTTCACTTTGTTTTTCGGCAGGTAAAGGAGTTTGAGAATATCCTTTTGGAGAAATAAAAAAATAAGTGAATAATAAAAGCACAAAGACAAAACTAGGTATTTTTTTAATTTGCATAATTTTTATGTTTTTTTTATTGGTAAAGACACCAAAAACGGGGAAAATAAGAGCAATTTTGATTTTATATGTAGATTTTGAGCTACTTCTGCAATATCTGAAATTATTTTTTTGAAAGAATGTTATATTTTGTGAAAAGACAGTATTTGAAGTTGATTATATTTCTGTTGTTATCAAATATAAAACTTTGTCAGTAGTTTTTTAGAATACAAAAATCCACACTTATAAATCGTGGTTTTTGAAAACGTTTAACAGCAAAAGTCATTTTTCTATTCCAACATAAAACTCAATAATTTCGTATCTTTATTACAAAGACAAACAACCAAAATTTATAAAACCATGGGATTACCAAAAGAAGAACTCCAACCACAAAAACTAACTTTTCAAGAATACATTAATTTGGAACGAGAAAACAACCAAAAATATGAATACCACGATGGTTTTGTTATTGCAATGGCTGGAGGAACAATCAATCATTCAAGAATTGGTAAAAATGTAGTTTCTGAAATAGATGCTATACTTAAAAAACAAGGAGATAAATGTGAGGTTTTCAATAGCGATACAAAACTAGCTTTTCAAGATAAAAAAAAGTATTTATATCTATCTTTTCCTACTTTAGATATAGAAATTCCATTTACGGATATTTATAGAAAAGTAGAGTTTTAGATTTTTTTTAGTGCAAGATTTACCAATATAAAACTTTGTCAGTAGTTTTTTGGTAATCCAAAATAACTCTGACAATAGTTTGTAATAGAACTATTGACAGCCTTCTGAAAGGACTGTCAAAGTTTTAATAATTGGTAACCAAACAACTAGCATTAATTTTGAGTAATTTATTAGAGCGTTCTAACACAGAATCATCTAAAACACAAAATCTATATGCGTTTCCTTCTACTTATTTTTTCCTTGTTGCTATTCTTTCAAAATTCTGTTTTTTCACAGAATACGATTAAGGAAGGATTACAAAACCTTCAATCCAAAAATTACCCAAAAGCAATCTCTATTTTTGATGGATTATTGCAGCAAGAACCTCAAAATACGGCTTTGCTTTACAATCGTGCGTATGCTACGCTGCTGCTGCATCAGGCTAATAAAGTCGTCGAAACTAAAACGGAAGATTTGCGTTTCAAAAACTTTCAATCTCAACACGATACATTAAAACACGCTTATAATTTGGCTTCTCAAGCCTTAGAAAGTTATAGAGCGTTTTCAGAATCAGATAAAAACAAACTCATTTCGCAAGGAATAGGCAATTTCAAAGATGTTTTTAATCTCAAAGAAGGCATTGCAACGGCAGCCTCAAATTTGATTGTCGATGCTTTTTATTATGTTCCTTTTCAGCGTTTGCCACTTACGCCACCTTACAATCGCCCAGAAAATGCAGATACGACACAGGCTTTGCGCCATATTTTGGTGGTACAGGCAACTGATTTTTTGGAAACTTATCAAAAAACTCGTGCTTATGAAGGAATCAGAAATGCTCGTCGAAGTCTTTTGAAAGAATTTATTACCATTCCAGATTTACGTGCTAGAGGAACAGGAAATGGCTATTTGTATGAAAAATATTGTGATTGTATTTTGGAAGATTACACAGAAGACGAACTGAGAAATATTATTCCAGAATTTTACGGTGCAGATTGGAATTTTCCTCAATATGGCTACAAAAATAAAGAAGAATACAAGAAATTAGAAGCCTTTGCCAAGACAAAAAACATGACCGTTTTGCAGCTTTTTTGTAAATTGAATCTGCATTATAAAGGAGTTATTTATGAAAATGAATCTAGTCAAAATAAGTGTGTAAATTGTGATTTGTATGAAAGTTTTATCAAAGAATTTGCACCTCATCAACTTGCCTTTGTAGCTGTTCAGAAATTGGCTAGTGGTTTTATTATAGATAAAAAATGGAGTGAGGCAAGTGCAATTTATCAGAAATTTAAGCCACTTTTTGTAAATAAAGATTTCGGCAAAAAAGATGATTTTGATAAAATAATTGCGCTACTGAACGCAAAAGAAGACAATCTAAATTTAAAAAATTTAGGACAAAACATAAATACAGACGGTTACGAAACTGCGCCAGTTCCTTTTTTAGATGCGTATGGAAATGAAGGACTTTATTTTTGTAGAATGGATTTGGGAACAGGGCAAGATGTTTATTATTCAATGTTTGAAAATGGCAAATATACAAAAGCCGTTCGTTTGCCTGATGGCGTAAACACAAACACGCATGAAGTTCCTCAAAGTGTCAGTTTTGACGGAAATACGCTTGTTTTGTTTGGAAATTATGGAAGTCTTGATGCGTATAAAATTGAGTTACGACAACAAAATAGTAGGTTAGGAAACGGAGATTTATTTTTTGCAGAGCGAAATATAAAACAAGATAATACTACAAATTCTCCCACGTGGGGACGTATAAAAGCCTTTCCTTTTCCTGTCAATACACCCAATTATGAAGCAGGTTTGAGTTTTTCGGTGGATGGAAAC
Organism: Flexibacter sp. CG_4_10_14_3_um_filter_32_15; assembly: GCA_002784125.1. Lineage (GTDB taxonomy): Bacteria > Bacteroidota > Bacteroidia > Cytophagales > Bernardetiaceae > Bernardetia. The sequence goes on along the minus strand of PFKD01000294.1, from coordinate 2,140 downwards.
GCTGTTGTTTTTTCATCGGATAGAGAGGGCGTAGTAGGAAATTATTTGCCAAAAGCTCCCAAAGACCGTTTGTATTTTCATGGAAGAGAAGAATTTAATATTGATATTTTTGTGAGCGAAAAAAATCAAGAAACTGGAGAATGGAACGAACCGATAAATTTGGGCGAAATTATAAATACGCCTTTTGCCGAAACGCAGCCATTTTTACATCCAGATATGAAAACGCTTTATTTTGTTTCAGACGGACATTATGGACTTGGAAGTGGAGATATTTTTATGTCAAAACGCTTAAACCCAAATTCTTGGACAGAATGGTCTGAACCTGTTAATCTAGGAAAAAGTATCAATACGCCATTTTTAGATGGTTTTTATATGGGAACTTCTGGAGAATTTGCTTTCATTGTCCTAAAAAATATGGATAGAAATACAGAAACGAGTAATCAAAATAATTCCTACAAGACCAATTATGATATTTATCGTTTTGAAGTGCCTGAGCGTTTTCGCCCAGACCCAGTTTTGCCACCTACAATTATCACAGGAAAAATTGTTGATAAAAATGGAAAAGGGATTCAAACACAGATTTTTATAGAAGATTTGAGTACAGGAAAAATTATTTCGACAACTCAAAGTAATGCCAAAGATGGTTCTTTTCAAGTTCAGATTTCAAGTAATTTATTATCAAATAACACTTCAAATTCTTCAAAAATAGGAATGTATGCAAAACAAGAAGGTTCGTTTTCTACCTCTCAAAATATTTCTATCAATCAAAATAGAAATGCAAATCAAGGAAATAAAGCAGGAAGTAGTGGCAATAATAACGGAACAAATCAAAATTCTTCCTCAAACTCTTCTTCTAGTTCTAAAAACAATCAAACAGGAATAAAAGACAAACCAACCATTTTTAAGACGAATCAAAGCCTAGAGATTTATGAAATATCCGAACTCATAAACGACCAAAAAACAGTTCGATTAAATAATCTATTTTTTGATTTTGATAGTTATGCGCTGCAAGAAGCCTCATTACCAGAAATAAAACGTCTTTTTGAAATATTAAAAGAAAATCCAACGCTGAAAGTCAGTATTGAAGGACACACCGACAACACAGGAAAAGCCGATTATAACAATCAGCTTTCTGAAAACCGTGCAAAAGCTGTTTCTGAACAACTTATTTCTTTAGGAATTGATAAAAACAGAGTGAGTTATGAAGGTTTTGGTTCAAAAAAACAGATTGCTGATAATTTTAATGAAGAAGGAAGAGCGAAGAATCGTAGAGTAGAATTTAGATTGTCTAAATAAATTTAGAGGTAAGAATTTAGATTTTAGAATCAAATCAGAATATGTGTTTTTAATCCTACAAACTTATGTTAGACAACCAAATAAAACCCACGAATTTATTCGTGGGTAAGTTTAAGATTCTATAATTGCTTAAATGATTTTGCAATTTCGCTCATTTGTTTTTCAAACAAGGCTCTTTGATTTTTGGCAGTCCATTGAGCAATTTGATAATAATTATCTTTACCTTTTATGACTGTAAAACTATAATAGACGGCTATTTTATCTTGCGTTTGCCCTTGAATAGTAAAATTTTTGGCAGGTAAGCCATTTATTTCTAAGTCTTCAATTTCGGTTCGTGCGCTAATCGTAATGGTTTCGCCAATAGAATGATTGATAATATCTGTATAGCCTTTTAGGTTTGGAGGATAGACTTCTTCTGCATTATTTTCTACTATTTTTCTTGTAAACTCTTTTCGGTCTTCTTCTATCACAATGACAAAAAGTTCTTTATCAACATTTTGATATTGGAGTGAAGCATTTGGGTTGAGCGAATCTGTCGTACTTAGAAAGTCAGGCAGTTCTAAAGAATAATCGTTGTTGATTTCTATAACTTTGTTCATAATTCAGTATTTTGTTTAGATTTTATGAAAGCAAAATTAATCATTTTATAGTTCTTTAAACGACTTTGCCATTTTATCTATTTCGCCTTTGTACATTTCTTTTCTATCTGCAAGTGTACTGCATAACTTGATAATAGGTATCTTTTCCTTCTAATTTTGACTTTACTATTTTTTAATCAAAATCCTGTGGATTTAGCTATTTTAGAATATACTAACCCTCTAAAACATGCTACATTTACCCACAG
>PFKD01000044.1 GCA_002784125.1 Flexibacter sp. CG_4_10_14_3_um_filter_32_15 | reverse complement strand
AACTTTGTAAATTGAATTTACTCTGATAATTAAAGTCTGTTTAAACACACTGAAAGCAGTATAAAAAGTTTCGTGCGTTTACCCTAGTGAACACTAAGGATTAGAACTTCTGTGTTTTTTGATTAATTTTTATAAAATTATTTGATTGTCTGACAATTTTTGTGGTTTAAGTGCTATTTTTTGCCGTTTTTGGTGTTCCACCAACGATTTTTAGCCAACCAATTATTTTAATAACTTCTATTCAAAATAAATGCTGATAAGTCATTTCAAAAAATAACACTTGAATTTCTCCTTACAGTCCCTTATCTTGCTTTATTATTTTTATGGAAAACTTTAATTTTATTTTTTGTGGTTCATCGTACTACTGTTATTACTGTTGTAAGTGTTTTTGGGCTTACACTTTTTCTTATTTTTCTTTTTTTGATACAAAAAGCTGCTTGGAAACAAGAAAATGATGCTTTAAAGGTAGAACTAGATAGCCTCAGAACAAGTAGCCAAAATTTAGCTTTGGAGTTTGAGGAAAAAGTCGAACAAAGACGAGTCTCTGATTCACTCATGCATCGAAAAGTATATGATAATTACTTTGATGCCTATGATGCTCAAAACTTTAGGTTGTATGCGCTCTACAAAGATTCAGAACGAAAATATAGCTCTGTATCTGCTTTGGCTCATGCTTTTAATATCGAAAATTCAGAATCGATAAAAAGTAATAGAGTTTTGGGCGAAATGTGGTATATTGTTCCTATAAAAGGCGTTCATTTTGTAGAAAAAAAACAAACTTGGACAAGTATTGCCAAAAAATACTATCACAATTTAAACGATTCTACCCTACTCAAAACGTTTAATAAAGAACTGAAGCCTGAGCGTTTTGTAATTGTGCCTTTTAATTAATAAAATTTTGTTTTTATTAGAGTAAAAAAGCCAAAATATTGAAATTGAGTAGGGAAAAGGCAAGCCTTTTTCCTACAAATACGGCATTTTTATTCAAAATTTACTGTTTTTTGTTTTACAAAAAACATGTGGGTAAACGATAGGGTTTCAACCTTGTTTATGCTGTCAATAGTTTATTATGGATAGGTTCTATTTGTATTTTTTTAATTTTTAATTCGTAATTAGTTCTAATGGATACGATTTTTACAGATAGTCAAATTATTTTTATCTCTTCTCTTGTTCCTGCTTATGCAGTTATTGGAGTAGGTTTTTTTTGTGTTTTTATAGGACTTATCTTTTTCAAGAAAGTATATAAAAAAATACGCTTTTTTTGGTTGTTTTTCGGACTAGCTTTGATGGCTTTGGGGGTAATGGATTTGAAAGTAGGCAAAACAAAAAAAATAGTTATTGATAAAGAAAGAGCAGCACTCATTGTTTTGGAACGCAAATATTTTGGAGAGCAAATCAAAACAACAATTCCTTTTGATAATTTTAGTCATATTGAAGTGATGCGTGATTGGACAATCCGACAAGGAAAATTATTCTCTAGAGAAGAACTTACTTTGAGTGTTTCGTTAGTGCGTTGGGGATTGCAGCCTATTGAGCTAGGAATTTATAGTGAAAAAGCTGTTTTGAAAGATCTTGTTAATAAGCTAAGAACAACTGTTTCTTTTCCTGTTTATTTAGTAGGAAACCCTGAAGATAAAAGCTATGCCAATTTTTCTAGGCAATTTCTTAATGCTGATAATGTGGAGATTGCTTATAGTTATCCTCTTGCTGAATTTATGATGCCCCCAGATTCATTACAAATTACAGCACCAACTTATAATCTTCCTCGTCCGATAAATATTAGTATTTTAAGGCAAGGCAATGATGATATGGCTATTTGGAATAATACGTACAATGTTTTTTGGATTGCCTTAGTAGGAGTTCTGACTTTTGGAGGTTTGTATTTGTTACAAAACTGGGTATTGCCAAAAAAAGGATTCGGAATTGCATTTGCGCTTTTTTATTCTACTTTTATTATTGCTGGTGTAGTGTGGATAGGATTTGTTTTATCTGCAACTTTTAGCCAAACCCAAATTGAGTTTAGAGAAAGTAATATTTCGTATTCTACTCGTCTTTTTGGTATTAAAGCCTTTGAGCAAATTACAGCAAAAGCTGATATAAATGATATACTTCCAGTCTTAAATACTGTAAATCCAACAGATGGACAACTAACCATGGTTACTACATTTGGAATAACTCTAATAATAGCCAATATTGCAGAACCAATAGATGAGGTAAATACAAGATTTAAAAAAGCACAAACTACACCAATGGATTATCGTATCTTGATTGATGTAGAATCGCTCACTATGGGAGAACGACTATTGCTAGAAAAAGAAATGAGAAGATATTTGACAGGCGAAAAATAATTTACACTTACTTTTATAAAAAATAACTATGATAAATGCAAATAAAAAAAAATGGTTTTTGTATGTTTTTTGCTTTATTTTATTCGTTTTTATAAGTGCTTTCTCTACTGATAAATCTGATTCCACTTCTTCGTTGAATCAAGTACTTGAAGATAGCACAGAATATCCTATTTCTGATTTGTATCTTTTAAAAGATATAAATAATCAACCTCTTTTGGCACAACTTACAAAATACCCAAAAGACAAAATAAAAGAAATACAGAAAAGCATCAAAGTTCATCTTTATCCATCTTCTGTAAAAGCAAATGATTCTATTTTATCTGTAAAAGGGCTAGTCTTTAATTTGGGACAAAATCCTGATGTGTCTAAATTTAGCGTTTCAGCAGAAGCAATTCCGATGACAAAAGCTGACTCTCTAGCTGAAATAAAACGTTTTGGAGGACTTCTATATAAAAATGGAAAAACTTCTAAACCTGCAAAATCATATAGTGGAATTATTCAGCCTCGCTTTCTAAAACTGTATTCAAAAAATTATCAAGATGACAAAACAAATAAAATAAAACAGATAGCAGAAGGAAGTATTACAGCAAAAAATAAATTATACCAAAGAGAAGAACTTGTATTCAAAAAATCAAAATCTACTTTAAGACTGATAGTTTTGGAAAATAGAACCAAAGAAAATTATGTTTTAAAACTAGCTTTTGAAGGAGAAGATAAATTTGTTGCTAATCCGAATGCCTACATACAACTGATAGGTTATGCAGGCGAATTTTCTATTCCTTTGGGTACTTTTGTTAGTGATGCTATCAATCCAAATTACCTTTATCTTCCTATCGAAAAAGAACTTGTAGAAAAATTATTAGCAGGAAAAGCTAATTACTCGCTCAAATTTCAGAATCCAGTAGCGTATCAGTTTTCAGAAATTAGATTGAATCAGTTTTAGATAAGAAACGTTTTTTTTTACATTTGCAAAAATTAGTTTATATTTGTCTTTATGGATTATTAATTTTAATTTTTCTAACTTCGATAGAAATCGTATTAGAAATTTATTTGACTATTTATTATTTAAAATTTATTGGTATTTCAATAGAAAATTTTATTTTGATATAATATGGAAAGAATACACATCAAGAATTTTAAGCAAATCAAAGAAGCAGATCTCTATTTGCGTAAATTTAATATTATTGTAGGCGAACATGCGTGTGGAAAAAGTACACTCATGAAAGTTGCTTATTTTATGCACCACCTGCAAGACGAAATTATAAATGAAGTTTCTGCCAATGCTCCCCAAATTTTTAGACACAACTTTTTTGGGCGCATGAAACAAGCCGTCCGAATTGCCTTTGTTCATCATTTTGGTTCTACAAGACATTTAGCTGATTTTACGATTGATTATTATACGCCTTCTGGCGAGCTAGTTTGTTTTTACATCAATGATAATAATGATTTAGATTTATTTTTTGTAGACGATTTTGGAGATAAAATATTAGATAATTCTTTTGCTGCCGTTGAAGAATTGGTAGCTCTAAAAAATAAAGGATTAGATAGTACTGCCCCAGAATGGCAAGAGATTTTAGATGCGCTTAGAGAAAGATTAAATATTGTTTTTGGAGATAATACACAAGAACTTTATATTCCAAATAATAGAAGCGTTTGGTTTGCTATCGGAAATCGTGTACAAACGCTTTTTGATGAGATGGAACAAACCCTCAAAACTAAAGGATTTTTGCGTTTTGATTCCGAACACGAACTTTTCCATTTGCGTTTTGTACAGCATATCAAAAATAATGTAGTTCCTGTTTTTAAAAGAAATGCAACGCTCAAAGATGTGTTTTTTGATGTTATGAAATTTAGTACAGATGCAAATCTAACTATTGATTCTACAAGCAAACAAATTGAAACACTTCTTCAAGGAACTTATCAAACCGATACGTTTGGAGAAAAAATATTTTATGAATTGCCTGAAAAATACGTTTATCTTCAAAATGCAGCGACGCACCAACAAGAAATTATTCGTATGATTCAAGATTTGTTCTTAGCTGCTCTTCGTCAAAAACCTGTTTTGCGTTTTATAGAACACCCAGAGGCGCAAGTCAGAACAGATTTACATGCCGAATTAGTCCATTTTTTAGTTTGGTTTGCAACATCGCACCCAGAAAATCAGCTTGTTTTCTCTACACATTCTTCACAAATGGTCGATACGCTTAATAAAATTGTAGGGGAAGGAAAGCTACTAAAAAGCGAAGATGTAAATGTTTTGACTATAGATGATGGGCATTTAGTTACGCTTTCTAATCAAGAAACTGGAAAAGTAGAAGCTACTTTGACAGAAAAATATTTAGTATAGTCTAAAATAATTTGATTTATCAAGTTATTGATTACAAACAAAAAATCCTTTCAAAATAATTTTTGAAAGGATTTTTGTAGCGAAAATATAGCGTAGCCTTTAGGTTGCGTTTGTATTTTTAAACTGAAAAACTTTCTCCACATCCACAAGTACGTGAAGCATTTGGATTTACAAATTGAAATCCTTTGCCATTTAGTCCGTCTGTAAAATCAAGAGATGTTCCTAAAAGATAAAGTAAACTTTTTTTATCGACTACTATTTTGATTCCTCTATCTTCAAATACTTGATCTGAATCTTGAATAGAAGCATCAAAAGCGAGGTCGTACATAAGCCCTGAACAACCTCCTCCTTGTACGGATACTCGGATATTGCTGTCTGGAGCGTAGTTTTCTTGTTGTTTGAGCTGACTGATTTGGGTCGCTGCTTTTTCTGTAATTGTAATCATAACGTTTCGTTTCTAGTATAAGTCTAGGTTAATTCTAGCCAGAATTGAAAGTTCTGTGAACTCTTATTAATAAAATAATTTTAATTGCATTACAAAACTACTTTAAATTATTCAGAATTTCTAAAGTAAAAGTAATCTACCTTGTAAAACGTTTTTTACTAGCAAAAAGTTTTTATACAATCCCACGCACATACATAAACGCTTCTGCAAAATGCTTTCCTACGGCTACTCCATGGCGTTGGGCCTGTATGCGTAATGCTTTTGGCGAACGAGGGTGAGGATAAGGACGTTTCTCAAATTCATAACTTTCCATTCCTTTAATTTTTGCATTAACACTTTCTTCCCCCACACTTACAAAAAAATTAGGTTGAAATGGATTAGGATAATTGAAGGCTTGCCATTCAGTAGAAGAAGGCGTTTCGAAAGTTAAAATGTGTTGCACCTTTTCGTGTTCCATCGGACGAATAGCCGTCATGACAGCCTCAAAAGTACAGCGATGGTCGATATTCAAATCTCCTCCATGATGTGTAAAAATAATAGTCGGTTCAAACTCTTGTTTTTCTTTCTCTATTACTTTTACCAAGTCTAATAAAGCCACCGAATCAAAACGATTATCAGCAAAATCATAAATTCCGACACTTTGATAACCAATACATTTTTGAGCCGAATAAATATTATTTCTGTGCGTTTGAAGTTCTTGTTCCCATTTTTCTCTATCTCTGTTATCAGAACGAGAGGTAATTCCTTCGCCCAAAATAATAGCTCTTACCTGACAATCATAATTTTTGATAAGATGGTGCATCGTTGCGCCTACTCCCAAAAGTTCGTCGTCGGGGTGGGCTACTACTACTAGGATTTTTTTGTCTTGAAAATTTACCATGTTTTCCTTTTGTATTTTAGAATTTCTTTTTTATTTAACAAAATTTCTTCCTTCTTGTATGATTTTTAAGCTATTTTCTCCGTGATTAAATAGCAAATCCAAAATAGACATATAAGGTTCGAAGCCTTCGTAAAGTTGGCTATAAGTTGGGTGTTGATATTCTTGAAAAACCACTTCAATTTTATTATTATCAAACAACTCAACATCTAAATAGTCCCTTCCTACTGAACCCGAAATGTACTTTGTAGCTTGTACTTCTTTACACAAATCCAAAACAAGTTCTGATTTGGTAGAATCAATTTTTAAGTCTGAACTATAAATCAGTTTTGTATCAATTTTCAACCATTCTAAAAATAAAGTATTGAGTTTTGAAATTAATTGATTTAAGTTTGTCCATTCTTGCATATAGATTTCTTCTAATTGAGGAAAATAGGTTTTAAAAAAAGGACTTTTTCCATAGTTCTGACGAATATTAGCAAGATGTTTTTTTGCCCATTTACTTTTATTGTCTATCTCAATTGTTTGGATAGCTAAATCTCCAAATTTTCCTTTTGTAAGAAGTGGAACAGTTAGCCAAGTAGAACCTTGAGCCGTTTTGATTTTGTTACGATTGGTAAAGCTATTTTTTTCAAATTGAACATGGTCTAATATGATATGAATATCAGAAGCATCAATTCTATCAAAATATCCTAACCAAGGAAGATAAGCAGGTTGGTTTATAGAAACAATCATTTATTTTGTTCTTTGTACATGTAAATAGTAAAATCTCTAGAATGATAATCTTGACGAAGAGTTACCCAAGGCGTTATTTTTTGACAAAATACAAGCACTTCTAAAGGGTTTGCATAAAATTCATTTTCTTCTATATCAGCAGCAAACGAGCTAAGAGAATTGAAAGCTACTGCAATAGTTGCTATATCAAACATCTTTATAATAAGTTGTTGCATTAGCTTTTCGGCATTTTCTCCTAAAAGATAAAAAATTCCATTCGCAGTAACAATATCATACTTTTCATCAAAACCTTTTCCGTCTGAATCAGCTAAAATATTTAATGTTCTTAACGATAAATTTGGATTATTTTCTTTTGCCACTTTTATCATAGAAGGTGTAATATCTACTCCATGGTAAATTAAAGAAGGTTCTTTTTTGTTTAAAAAGTTAGCATAATCAGCAAAACCACATCCTACATCTAATAACGTTTTATTTTCTAAAGAACAAACTTGAGAAAGAACTTCAAATTTGGCTGCTTGTGAGAGTTCGCTTCCATAATCACAAGAACGAGGATTGTGTCCGTGTTGGTCGATTAAAGTTTCGTAATAACTACTGATTTGGTCAAATATATTTTTCATAAAGATTAATTAAATGCTAGTTGAAATAATTAGTTGAAATATTGAACTGTCTGTTTTATAGATTCTATAATGTAGGATTGCTCTTCCTCTGTAAGCGTAGGATAACAAGGTATAGACAAACATTGCTCAAATGCTTTTGCTGTATTTGGTAATTTACTACTGTCTATATTTTTATGCCAAGAAAAAACAGGTTCATCTGTCTTTATATTGTACTTTTCCCACATATAATCCTTAAATTTAGTGAGAGAAATAGCATGAGGTAATTTTATTACGAAGCGATACCACACTCTTTCAATTTCATTAGTAGGCAAGCTAGAAATAGGAATTACATTTTTTAGTTCGGATAAATATCTTTCTGCAATGGCTGTTCTTCTTTGGTTGAAAGCATCTAATTTTTGTAATTGAGTAAAAGCCAAAGCAGCTTCCAAATCATTCATTTTGTCATTTAGACGATAAGCAGAAGGCATTTGATCGCTATAATCTCTGTATTGTTTTATTAAATCAATGACAGAAAAATCAGAACTTAGTACTGCTCCTCCTTCTCCTGCACCAATTAGTTTGGTTGCATAAAAAGAAGTAATAGCTGCATCAGCCCAATTTCCAATAGGTTTGGTAGTGTGTTTTCCTGTGTAGTCTATGCCTAAACAATGAGCGCAATCTTCAATAACTTTATAGCCTAAACTAATTATTTCTTCTATTTGGCTAGGTTGTCCAAAGGTATGAACAGCTATTATTACTTTTGTTTTTGAGGTAATCGCTTTTTTAATACATTCTATATCGATGTTGTATGTGTTTTTTTCAATATCTACTGGAACAGGAATTGCTCCGATTGAAAGTATGGCATTTGCCAAAGCGACACAACTATAAGCAGGTATAATTACCTCATCATTAGTAGTTACGCCAATCCCTAAAAGCGCCAAACGCAGAGCCGATATACCAGAACTTACTGCTGCAACATAGTTGCTTTTAGTATATTGACCTAACTTTTCTTCTAGTTGATTGGTATAATTTCCTCCTGCCCAACGTCCACTCTTGACCACTTCTAATACAGCCTTTTCTTCTTCTATTCCGTAAGTAAGTCTATTATGAGGTATTGTCATTGTGAGTTGTGGTGTATTTGATAAAAGCTGTACTTTTATTTTAAAAAATCAGACTTATAAAAATGATATATTTTGTGTTGCTTTATATGCTGATTGTTGCTATACAGAAATCCAGCTTTGGTAAAAAAGGATTGACTTTTTAGGTTTTCTTCTCTTACCAATGCGTCTATTTGTTGCAAATCATTCCAATACTGGAATATCATTTTACAAGCAATATTCAAACTCTCTAGTCCAATTCCTTTTTTAAGATAAGGTTCTATTACATAAATAGATATACTAGCTTGAGTTGAATCATCATTATCTTTCTCAAATCTTATTTGCCCAACATCAGTACCGTGATTTTGAATTATATAAATGACTTTTTTGGTATCTTTTATGGCGCTAAGAATCCAATTTTGATGTTCTTTCCAAGATACTTTTTTTTGTAATGATCCTACTTTAGAAATAAAATCACTATTTCGCCATTCAAATATCATTTGAGCATCTTCTTTTTGTAGCTCTCTGAGCTTAATATTATTTCCAGTTTTGTCTGTCATATTTTTTCTACTACTGCCTCCCATTCAGCATGAATGGTCTGATGAATATTCATTTCTTTAAGTTCTTTGTGCATTAGACTTTTAGTATTCCATTTATCATTTGGAAGAGCGTGTAACACATCTCTATGACTATAAAAACATAAACCTCCTACACCTACAAGCGTTCCGTGTTCGATATCACTAACTTTTCCATCACCTTGTAATTTGCCAGAACTAAAACTTGTATGCGCCTGACTATAAGGATTAAAGAAGAAAACTCCTCCTTTTACCAATGTGCGATGGGCTTCCTGAACAGCCTTTTTTCCTGCTTCTAAATTCACACAGACAATAGCACCTCTATCAATAACAATATCAAAAGTATTGTCTTCGAAGGGTAAATCAGTAAAATCGCCTACTAAAAACTCTCCTGTCAAGCCTTCTTCTTCAAAACGTTTTTTGGCAAAATCAATAGCTGATTTGCTTCCATCAATTCCTGTAACCGAAAAACCTTCTCTAGCCATAAACCAAAGATTATTTCCTGCACCAGAGCCAATTTCTAAAATTTTTACTTCATTTCTAGGTTTATTTCTAGGGAAATTACGGAAGATAAAAGTAACTACATTATCAAAAGGATATTTATTGAGATGGTTTCCTGTTCCATAAATGGTATCTTCCCAAATTGTATTGAAATTTGATGCTGACATAATATATTGTTTGTTTAAAAAATTATGAAAAGTAAATGAAAAAATTAAGCAATATGAGTAAATAAAATAGGCTCACTTACTGAAAGAGATTTATTTAATGATTTTCCAATCAAATCTTGAATAAATTTGGGTGCTAATCCGTTTGCAGGTCTTGAAAATGAAATATCTTCACGTTTTAGAATATGCCCTTTTTCTAAATTTGTTTTGGCTACACATGAAAGACGAAAGTTTTCTCTTCCATATTCTTCTTTTTGAGTAGGCGTAATTTTAGAAGTACCCAAACTTTTTTCCAAAATTCTGACAGCATCTACTAATTCTTTAAGTTCTTTTGGGTCAGATGAAAAATGTTGGTCAGGCCCTGCTAATTTTTTATCTGTTGTGAAGTGTTTTTCTATAAAACAAGCTCCTAAAGCAACTGCACCAAGTGCAGCCACAATACCGTCTGTATGGTCTGAAAACCCAATTGGATAATTAAATACAGATTCTAAAGTTGGAATTTTATTCAAATGTACATCTTCTGCTGGTGCTGGGTAAGAAGAAATACAGTGTAAAATAATAAGCTCATTTCCTCCTGCTTTTTCAAAAGCACGAACGGCATCATCTATTTCTGCAAGTGTCGCCATTCCTGTTGAAATTACTAAAGGAGCTTTGGTTTTGGCAAATTGTTCTATCAGTTCAAGATTAACCAAAAAATCAGATCCATTCTTGAAAAGAGGTGTGTTTATTTCTTGTAGGTCTTTTATTCCTCTTTCACTTGTTGGAGTACTAAAAAAAACAACTCCCATTTCATCACAATAGCTTTTTAATTCTTTGAGTTGAGTGGATGAAAGTTCATAGCGTTTGAACATTTCATATTGAGTTTCGACTACTTTTTTTCCTTCTGAAATATATTCATACGTTAGATTTTTATCCAAAATAAAATCTTCTGTATAATAATTTTGAAACTTCACGCCATCAGCACCAGCCTCTTTAGCAGCTTTTATCATCTCTTTTGCCAAATTCATATCGCCATTGTGATTAATTCCTATTTCAGCAGCAATAAAACAAGGCGCACCTTTACCAATAACTTTATTTTGAATATGAATCTGTTTGTCTAACATTTTTATTGAATATATTTTTTAGTTTACAATTAAAATCTAAAAGCTTTTTTTAAGTAATTATTTAGATTAAAATAAAATTGGTTCTTTATGAATTTGGTTGCGACTTTCTATTTTGATTTGGTCTGTACTGAAAGTCTGACCAAATTAAAATAATTATTCTTATTTGAAAGGCTTATTTTGTCCAAGTCAGACCTTTGGTACAGACTTGAACAAAATATGAG